>DAOVEU010000321.1:0-3371 GCA_030668805.1 Desulfobacterales bacterium | reverse complement strand
GTTGGTGTCCCCACATAGCAGAAGAGGCAAAATACCTTGTCCTTATGAATTAACCTGTTTGTGTTGGCCACGCATCGTGGCGGGTCGTATCCGTCATCATAGGCAATCACCCTGATCCTGCGGTGGTGGATGCCGCCCCCATTGTTTATCTCCTTGATCAAGCACATTGCGCCGTGCAGGTATTCGGTCCCCAGGAAGCTGGCATGTCCCCCAAGGGCCAAGGATGAACCGATTACTATCTCATTGGGACTTACCCCGGGACTATAAATACCGTATGCAGGGGGTGCTGGCTTCAAAATGCTTTCTTCTTCGATCGGCGGCGATTCCAGGCGAAGATAGCCATACAGACTATAAACACCAAGGCCGATCAAAATAAAAATAACGCCGAACCATATCTTCTGCAAAGCGTGTTCCCTCCATAGTTAGACCGTTAGCTGTAGGATTCGTGTTTTTTCTGGCAGAAAATATTCTTGCCATGTTCAACAAGAAGTGAGCTAAAGTGTCTAAAGTGAACTAAAGTTAATGTGCACGCCCCCGCCTGCCAACGCCTGGCTTGCCAGGTAGCTACAATGCCGCACACATGGCAATGGCGGGCAGGTTCGGCGTGGTCAATCTTAAAAACAGGTTGCGCTGAAAGCGCATTCCTTAACCCTGGCCCAGACCTGTTTTGAAATACTGAAAATTACAAAGCCCCGATGTGAAATATTAGCCCCCTGCATTGTATTGTGTACATGTCGCACCAGGGCGGGCTTTAGGCACTTTCAACCCTGGCCCAGACCGGGTTTTTCTCCCCCTGGACATGGTCCAACTTCTGTCGCGCCAGGGCGGGCTTTAGTTCACTTTAGGCACTTGTTCGAGTTAGATTTGATTTTATTTTCCAAGGCTTAAACCAATCCTTGTTTGGTTCCGGCTTGTCCGGGTTAAGCCAGGATCTTGTCTATCTTATCCATTAACTCCATGGGGCTAAATGGCTTTACAAAGTAATCATTAGCGCCTGAGGCAAGCCCCTTTTGTTTGTCGGCTTGTTGCCCTTTAGCCGTAAGCATAATAATATAAATATCCTTTGTATCAGGGTCTTTCTTGAGAACCCCGCACACATCAAAACCATCCAATCTACCTGGCATCATGATGTCCAATAAGATGATGTCCGGCCTGGTCTCCCGGGCTACCTTTAATGCCTCATCGCCAGAGGAGGCATGCACAATCTCAAGGTCCCCTACGGAAAGCGTGACTTCAACCAGCTTTCTTACCTTTTCCTCGTCATCGACTATTAATATCTTTTTCATTTTATAGCTCTGAAGAAAATGTTTTCACCCTGTGCGGTTGCTTGAAAAACCCCCTTTATGACCTGTTGAGCCGGTTAGCCGGGCCAAAGCCAACGTTGGCACCGTAGCGTGGGGGCTCGGGAGCAAGATTTCTCATCCCGACGAGTCGGCATTCGAAATGACAATAGGGGCTGAACTATTACGAATTGTCTTTCATTCCGCAATCCGCAATCCGCAATCC
The DNA here is from genome assembly GCA_030668805.1 of Desulfobacterales bacterium. GTDB lineage: Bacteria > Desulfobacterota > Desulfobacteria > Desulfobacterales. The sequence continues at coordinate 1,865 of DAOVEU010000321.1, read as the reverse complement.
AATAGGTCTTACTCTTCGAGAATGGGGAGCCCAAAACAGATTGTTGTTTCCTTGCCCGGCTCGCTTTCTAAATCTATTTTGCCATCGTGAGACTCCACAATGTACTTTGCAATAGAGAGTCCAAGACCCGTACCGCTAATATGAGCTGTCTCGTCCCGCTCTATCCGGTAGAACTTATTAAAGATACGGGGAAAGTCCTCTTGCGATATCCCAATCCCCTGGTCCTGAACACTAATCCGAACCATGTTATCCTTTACAAATGCCCTACACACAATATCCCCACCTGGAGAGTATTTAATGGCATTATCAAGGAAGTTCGTTATGACCTGACCAATCTTATCGCCATCTGCATTTACCAGGGGTAAATCTTTTTCTATCTGTGTAATTATGCGGTGGTCAGTCTCTGCCCGGGAATAGAACTTGATATTTTTCACCAGGACCTCAGCCAACTCCACAGGCTTTTTCGTAAACTCAAAATCCTTTTGTGATTCTATACGGGAAATATCCAGCAGGTCATCCACAATCTTGCTCAGGCGGATCGACTCCTCGTTAATAAAGCCCAAAAACTCCTTTTTCTGGCTCTCAGTCAAAGATCTTGTCAACAGAAGCTCGCTGTATCCCAACAGCGTGGTCAGGGGCGTACGAAGCTCATGAGAAGCTATACTCATAAATTCTGATTTGACCATGTTGGCTTCCATCAGCTCATTTTGAATGGATCTCAATTCCTGGTTACTTGTTTCCAATTCCCGTGTGCGTTGCCGCACCTTTTCCTCAAGGGTTTTGCTATATTGATCTATTTCTTCCTTGGAGCGTGCCAAATCTAAAGCCATCTGGTTAAAGGCCCCTGCTAAAGTGCCGACCTCATCCTTGGAACTTACTGTTGCTCTTTGGGAAAGATCTCCCGCCGCCAGTCTCTTGGTAACCTCTATCAGGCGCTCAACGGGCTTAATAATGGGGTTGGCCACTTGAAAAGAAAGCAATATCCCCATCATGATACCCATACAGGAGATCAGCAAACCGAACTGAAAGATCTCAGACAAATGTGTGTAATAATTTGTTGCGTCATAACCAATATTTACGACACCTTTAAATTCATCACCGATTCTTAATGGTATATCGACCATATATATTTTTTCACGAGGGAATAGCCGGGAATAGATCTCCGCTCCATTGATGATCGCTCTGACCCCTTTGTCATCGGCAATCATGCCAACTCTATTCAAGTCATTGGAGGCGATGATGCGACTGTCATCGTCGACAATCGTAACCTGCGAAATAATCCCGGATTCAGCGCTTAACCTGTCTACTAGTTTTTGAATATGGATCAGTTCATTTACATCCCGCATGTTTTTGATACTGTAACTGAGTGATTCGGCCATGATCCGGCTGTCTCTCTTCATCTGATCAAGGAGGCGACTTCGATGTTTGGAGCCGGCTCGCAGATATTCCCGCAATTCAAAGGCAACCTCCAGTACGCCCAAGATCTTATCCCCTTTCTTAAGGGGATAAACTGCTGAATAAACCTCCTCTCCCATCTTTGTGTCAAATCCGCTAACATAATAGCCCTCTTGTAAGGCTTCCGAAACGAAACGGCAAGATGCGACCTCCCCCACCTGCTCCCTGAATGTAGCGGACGTAATTCGAGAATCATTATCTATAACCCATACGCCGAAAACTCCTTCGGTTAGTGACAACTCTTCCACCAGTGTTTGCAGGTTTACCTTTTCGGCAATACTTTTCTGGTTCCTGATGCTGATAATCAGGGCACGGTTCAAGGTAATGGCATTGTCCTGCATGTTGGTCAGGAGACTCTTTTTCTCGTGCATATAGCTGACCCAGAATGAGATTAAGCCAATAAAGATAAG
>DAOVEU010000282.1:0-3734 GCA_030668805.1 Desulfobacterales bacterium | reverse complement strand
ATTTATCAATTTTATTGATGGCCGGCACGCTTAACCTGCGAGAAATTGGGACATCCTCTATCCCCTGATCACGAAGCACTTGGACGTATCCGTCCGGCTATTTCGGATTCGGATTGTACGGAGCAACAGAATCAGGGTGGCGGAATTTATCTTATCATACAGGTAGTTACTGAGTTATGGTGGTACGGTCAAGGCCAAGATGCGGGGAGAAGTTGGTCTAATGTGTTCCATGTTCAGATCCAGGGAAATCAGGTAACTGGAAAATGGGCCGACGTTCCCTATGGTCGAACACGAAATTCTGGGGATATGTCCCTGCAAATTGTTGGAAATAACAAATTGAGAGCGATTCACAAGAGAGGTGGTTTTGGTGGGAGCGAATGGATCCGTTAGTTCGGGAACAAGGAGATATCCTACTCCCCCAGTCAAAAAAAGTGAACGACCTGGAGAAAGATAGACGAGGAGTGTATGGATAGACCTTGATCTGTGATTAAGGGGAAAGGAGGGGTATCTCTTTATGCATTTCAATTGGTGACAAAATGTGACAGGGATATAGAATACCCTGACGTTGCATAAACAACACGCCGAGAATATGAAAGCAAGGAGGGATAGAAAATGACTGATCTTAAACATACACCTTCCAGACTCGCCCGGAAGATCAGTGAACTGAAGAAATCCGGAGAGCTTTCCGTACTCACGCCCGAGGAAATCACACAGGCACTGGAGGGCGTGGCTATTCCGGATAAGGCCGATGCCGTGTTCGAAGGGGGAGGCGTAAAGGGAATTGCCCTGGTGGGAGCCCTATATGTGGCAGAGCACATGGGAGTAGAATGGCAAAAAGTAGCGGGCACCAGCGCTGGTGCCAACACTGCCTGCCTGCTTGCCGCGGGCTATACGGCCAAGGAACTGATTCCGATGATGACGGAAGAGATGGACTTCAATAAGTTCATGGATCAAGACCTGTTGGACAAGATTCCGCTACTCGGCAAGATAGCTTCTGCGCTATTTGAGAAGGGAATTTACGAAGGAGACTACTTCGAAAACTGGATTGCGGAAAATCTAGCCAAAAAAGGCGTCAATAGCTTCGGTGATCTAAAGGACGAGAAGGGCGGATATCGGCTCAAGCTTATCGCCTCGGATGTCACACGGCGCAAGATGCTGGTGCTACCGGATGACCTGGAGAATTATGGGCGCGATCCCGGCCGGTTTCCCATTGCGCGCGCTGCCCGTATGAGCATGAGCATTCCCTACTTCTTTGAACCGGTGCAGATGGATTACGTGGAATCGGGCGTTGGAAGGCGCAAGGCCTACGTCGTTGATGGCGGGCTGCTGTCCAATTTTCCGGTGTGGCTGTTCGATGCGCCGGAGGGTTACCTGCCCAGATGGCCCACTTACGGGTTCAAGCTGGTGGAACCGGACTCGGATGAGCCCTCTGCGAGCAAGTGGCCTCATGAGTACATATTTGCCCTCATAAACACCATGATGGAAGCCCACGATAAGGCCTACATCGACAGGGCCAACTTCAAACGTACCATAGGCATTCCCACCATGGGGATTCAGACTACCCAGTTCGACCTCAAGAAAGAGGAGAAAGATCTTCTATTACGTGCTGGCCAGGAAGCCGCCATCGATTTCTTCAGAACCTGGGATTTCCAGAAACACAATGAGGAATTCAGGGTAACCGCGTAGAAAAGCTCCCACGCGTTGAACTACACATGGGGTCACATTGATCACTGATTAATAGCCAAGAAAGGGATGAGCCCTTGACATCAGACACATAGTATTTTGTGAGGTCCTCTTCCGATTGATTATTCTGATCATTGGCGAGGACGGAAAGGCCTTTTCCTGGAAAGGCAACAGCGGCAAAATCATTGTAACAGATGATGATGCTCATCGTCCGGTTGCATTGCTATGGGGTGGCTGGCAGGAGCGTTTACGTCATGGCCGCGAACAAGAAAATTGGACCTATGCCATCGATTTGGGCAAGGTGTTGGACCGTCTGAATTTGGAGCTGCTTGGATAATGACTTATACGTTCATTGATAATGGAGGGATAGAAGATGTTTCTCAAAAAAGGAATGCAAAACCAAAACGTCCGTGGCCTTCAGGAAGAATTGAATGAGCTGGGTTTTGATGCCGGACCTGCAGATGGAATTTTTGGCCCACGGACTGAAAGGGCTGTAATGGCCTTCCAGGCCGTCAAAGGACTCTCGATTGATGGGGTCGTCGGAGAAACGAAACATGGAAAGCACTTTTCGCCGAGTCGCTTCCTGTATCCATTGAGGCATTGGATAGCCCTCCGCCTTACAGCCAATGCTTCGACATTTTTGGTGATTTCCGCCTGGCTGGCTGGCAGGAACAAAATTTAGTGAGATGCGATCTTTCCGCTTATGAGGACGAATTGAACCACCTTTATTTTGGATGGATGACTCCAGAGGACAGGGCCTTTGTTCATCATAACTGGTTTGGATTCATTTGCCATCGGCTGGTGGCTCCCCGTCTTCAAGCCGCCTTTGGAAAAATTGTAGGAGAAGACCTTCACAGATCTCTGAAGACTTTTGACGGTTGTTTCAATCCCCGCAAGATGCGTGGATCCGGCAGTTGGTCTACCCACTCATGGGCCATTGCCATAGATCTTGATGCGCCCTGGAACCGTTTTGGGCAGACATCGTTTCAGATGTCTGAAGAGGTAGCACAATGCTTCGAAGAGGAGGGATTTATATGGGGAGGCCGTTGGCATCACAGACCCGATGCCATGCATTTTCAATATTGCACCCTGAGATAAAAAATGTGGCTCTTTCTCATATTTGCAGAACAGGATTACCTTCCTGACGGATTTTCAGGAATAGGTAATCAAGGTCACGATAGCCACAGGCTCTACGTACAATTCTGGCAATTGTTGCATTAAAGGCCTCTAATTTTGCCGAAGTGATTCTATTACGAATAAATGCCAGGAGTTCTTTTCTGTCTCGGTCTAACCCTTTGGCAAATTTGATAAGAGAAACCAGTCCTGTCTCTTTGGCCCAGGTGGTCCATTTATCGAGGTATTTGCTGGCAGACTTCGGGTAGACATAAGTCCAGAGGACCTTAAGTGCATCTTTGAGGATATAGGGTTTGTCTACAAAAAAATGGCATATTTATGAAATTTTCACACTAATCCACGATGAGCCAACTTTCTTTGCCCTGGGAATTTCATGCGCTGTTGTTACAGGATCACGGTTTCTGAAGTGGAGTGCAAGCAAACCAACATGACTTTCTGGATTGGACGGAGCAACAGTCAGCCCAATCGGATAAGGGGAGGTTTTTCTCCTCCCCTCCCCACAACGCAGGACACAAATGCAGGGTAAAGGGTAGTCAGGATTTTTTTAAACTCTCCGTGGCAAATAGGTTATTTACCTTTTTGTGCCTTCACTCGTATACTCACTGTCGTTTTTGCAACCCTCACTCTCACCTGCCAACTACAAGCACCTCCCCCAAGGATAATCTAATTTTTCCTCTCCACTCGACATGATTTTAAATTTGACAATCTACCCCCTCAAGGTCCATACTAAAAATTAGCGAATAACAAGAATCAGTATGGAGGAATTTGGAAGGCCCGTTCGAGTCAGTATGTGGTGCTTGGGAGTGCCGCTTCGGCCCAAATCGCAAAAAGCGATTTCTTATCAGTTAGTCAGTTCATTAGAAATACCTTACACCTTTTTAACATTATTTTACTATTGGCAAACATCTGGAGGTGAA
>DAOVEU010000338.1:0-3234 GCA_030668805.1 Desulfobacterales bacterium | reverse complement strand
ACACCGGTATTTCAACGTGTTGCGGGAATCCTCAAACCCCTGAAATGCCAAATCACGTTGTATCCCAGGCTCCGCTTCGTTTCGCCCTGGCAAGCCTGACTTGTCAAGGCGTAACGTAGTGAAGCCTGAACCTTTTTCCGTATAAACTATGGTATCTACCCGGGAAAATTGGGGACGTAATTGACTAACTTGACCTACTCTTTCGTTCTCCTTGTAATTGCCTTGGAGATGGCAGACATAGAAACTCCGAGCTGTCGGCCTACTTCTGCCAAGTGGATTCCATAATCATGTACCAATTGATACGCTATCTGCAGCCTGACCTTTGAGATACAACCGCGATGGCTACCCATTCGAAGTTCCTTTGGATTGATGCCTTTCTTCTCACATACTTGGTCGATGAACTCCACCAGGTTCTCCCTGATCCTGTTACCTCTAAGCTGTGGGTAATATAGTCAACCTCATGGATCATTATGGGCGGGTCGCTGGGAAGCCCGGGTTAGATATTTCGAAACGTTCACCACACTTATAAAAAGCTTATTCCATTATCTTTGCAAAATTGAATGCCGCCTTCAAGCACGCAAGTAAATATTCAGTGGGATCTGTTTTTTATTTACTTTCTTTGCAATTTTGAATATAAACTTCAAATATGCAAGGAAAAATTAATAGATACCTCGCTGCAACGGTTAAGAAGCGGTTACAAAACAATCCGGCCGTAGCGATTCTGGGCCCCCGGCAGTGTGGCAAAACAACCCTGGCCGGTCAAATCGTCAAAGAGATGGGTCAATCGGTCTACCTGGATCTCGAGCACCCCGCCGACCTGGCAAAGCTCGATGATCCTCTTGCTTTCTTTCATATTCACAAAGATGAGCTGGTGTGTCTCGATGAAATCCAACGAACACCTGAGCTTTTTTCGACGCTTCGAAGCATTATCGATGAACGCGGAAGAAACGGCCAGTTTCTAATTCTCGGTTCAGCGTCACGCGATTTAATCAGTCAAAGCTCGGAATCCCTCGCTGGACGTATTGCCTATCTCGACTTAACCCCGTTCCTTCTTGCAGAGGTCGAAAATGCACAAAAGGACGACATCAGGAAACTCTGGCTGAGAGGCGGATTTCCAAGAAGTTTTCTCGCGCCAGACATCGATGTCAGTTTTGATTGGCGCCAGGACTTCATGCGCACATTCCTTGAACGAGACGTTGGGATGCTCGGATTTCGTATGGCGCCGGCCAGGCTCGGCCGCTTTTGGAGAATGTGCGCCCATGTTCACGGTTCCTTGTTAAACGCGTCAAAGCTTGCCAGCTCCATGGGAGTGAGCTCTCATGCCGTTCGCTCGTACGTGGATCTTCTGGAGCATACATTCATGCTACGCATACTCCTGCCCGACGCCCCGAATTTGAAAAAACGCCTGGTAAAGTCACCCAAGATCTATATCCGCGACAGCGGAATTCTCCACGCATTGCTTTATATCCGAACCCATGACGACCTGCTTTCCCATCCGGTTCTTGGCACGTCCTTTGAAGGATTTGCCCTAGAGAACATCCTCGCGTTTGCGGAAAATTTTGAGCCCTCCTTTTACCGGACCAGCGCGGGCGCTGAGATCGATCTCATTTTAAGGAAAGGCCGGCGTACGCTGGCATTCGAGTTGAAATCATCCACTGTTCCCAAGGTTTCAAAAGGCTTCTGGAATGCACTGGACGACATCTCCCCGGATGAAGCTTACGTGGTTGCGCCGGTCAAAGAGCCCTATCCAATAAAAGGCGGAGTTATTGTCAGCCCGCTTTCAAGAATCATCGCCAGGCTCAGGGATCATTATGGGAGGGTCCCTGGGGAGACCCGAGCGCCGCGAGGGTAGCCGAAGTAAGAGAGCCGTACCTTAAAAGTGCGGTAAGCCTGTCCCATCCGTGAGCCGTGGTCGGATCATGCATGATCATTTTTGGTCAATATGTATTGACCAAAGAGGAAGGGATCACTCCGGCCAGGATCGCCTTCTTCACCGGCGAACTGATAGACGACCACCATGCCCTGGTCCGGCTGTTACAGGACCAGCTTATGAACATGCCGTCACAGGGTATCCGATACCTCCTTCTCGACGAGGTTTCTTACATCAAGGGATGGGACAAGGGGGGTTAAGTTCCTCTCAGACGCAGGTCTGCTCGAAGAGACTGTTCTCGTAGTGACCGGTTCTGACCTTGCGCTTATTCAGGATGCACGGATGCGGTTTCCCGGAAGACGCGGCCGGGCCGGTACGGTGGACTTCCACTTATGTCCCCTCAACTTTCGGGAATTCGTTTGTCTCAAAGACATCTTGGGCCTCAAGGATCTGGTGGACCCCTCGATAGTTCCATCCAGAAGCCTTATGGAACTCCTTTTCGAGGAATTCCGGACCGTTCACGACATCCCTGCGGAGCCGCTACCTCTGGCTCTACTGCGCTTAAGGGAGGTGTTTAAGACAGCAGACCTTCAGACTTTTCACCGAAGATCTCAGCACTGAAGATGTTGACTTGTGTTTTTGGATCTTTCCAGCAACCAGAGGCCAGGCCTGCCTTCATACAGGTCTGATCCAGAAAAGTAAGCCTGTCCCATCCATTTTTTGTGGCTACCTGAGGTAACAGCACACCGTGAAATGGTTCCTGAATGATATAGATCCCGTGAGAACCTATTTTGATTTCATTCATATCAGTTATCGGCCTCAAGGGAGTGGGTGCGGAGATCTCCAAGTCTATCTCCTCAAATTCTGAGGGGCGGAGCGGGCGGAATCTCTGATCTTTGAAGGCTGCTGATATGGCCATGTCGCCGACTATCTCATACAGGGGTCTGTCTGCTGAAAAGGTCCCCATACATCCCCTGAGCTGGCCGTGCTTGTGAAGTGTAACAAATGCACCTCTATGTTCAATAAGATTTGTATTTGTCACCCTGGGAAGGCTAATAGGAAGGCCAGCCAGCTCTGTCTCTATGGCCTGCCGTGCCATTTTGAGTAACAATCGCCTTTCAGGGCCGGAGAGCTTCCCCTTTTTCATGTTTACAGTCTCCAGTACCTGATAGCCTTTTCATTAAAATCATCAGGGTGATAAAAATCCTTTACGTCTATTACTACACCCCTGTCTGGAGTGAGCATGTCTTTTATTACTGAAACCCCTGCTTCTGCATATGTTTTGTGGGCTACTGCAAGTATGACCGCATCAACGTTGGCAGGCAGGTCCTTCAGTAAACGGATGCCGTATACGAATTCGGCCT
>DAOVEU010000032.1:0-10390 GCA_030668805.1 Desulfobacterales bacterium | reverse complement strand
GTTGTAACCCTACCGCTGGACGCTCTGCGTCCAATACGTATAGCTACTTAGGGAGCGCAGAGCGCCTGTCGGTATGCGTTCCCACGCAGAGCATGGGAACGAGAATAACTCAGGTTTTATTTCGTGTTTTCGTCCTTTCGTGTTTTCGTGATTGGCTTTGTATAGTTTCTTAACCGCACAGGTCGAAAAATTCTGAATCCAAGAATGCGCGGTTTTACCACGGGGCTCTGCAGCCACTGGTTGGAAATCGTTTTTGTAAACTCTATCTACCTTCAAATTCTTTCAGGTAGTCCACAGGACTAAGGATTCTAATCTCCTCGAATTTGCCAAGATTTAGGAGGTGAGGATCCCCTGAAACAATGAAAGTCTTGTTCTTGGGGACGGTTCTTGCGGTTCTTGGGGACGGGCATGCGTTTATGCGTTTCTGTTTGTGCCGAAATACCAATGATCCCGCTGACAATCCCGCTAAGACGTTTGAATGTTTGCCCGTCTCTCTGATACCTCCAGCCCTAATACCTCCGATACTTGCTGGACGTCGAAGGAAACGCATGAATACATGACCGCTTTACCGTTAAAGTATTTCAAGTCACTGCGGGTCTTAGCCGTTAGTCTTGTTCGACCTTGGCTTTTCAACGAGACGACCGGTGACGTAACGGTGAAGAATGCTGGACATGAGGGTCTGATATGGAATGCCATCTTCCAGTGCAATAGACTGTATTTCCTCAAGATCTTTAGAAGAGATTCTGATGTTTACACGTCTGTCCTTTTGCAGTGTCTTTCGGGCGTATTCCTGGTGCTTTTTTATTTCCTTCTTGACATTCTTAACTGATTTCCACTCGCCTTGCTCAAAGGAGTCAAGAAGATCCTGCTCTTCTTTATCGAGTTTTACCTTTTTCATTTGTCTTCTCTCAGATAATCCCGAGTTGCCTTACGGCTTGGGATTATTGTCTTCAAAAACTTACCCTTCTCATCTTCTACAAATGGAACCAGATAGGCATATTCGTTAATTTCAATGATGTGATGCAGCGCCCCCGGTGCGTCGATACGAGCTCTTCGCGGCATGTTCGATACTGTATCATATCCCAGCACAATTCAAAACGCATAAACACATGCTCGCCCCCGTCACGGTCATTTGCCCCCCCCTTTTTCGCCACCTTCCGACTAAGCTTTGGTCAGGTTGGACTTGCCCTAATTACTCCAAGATCACCAACTGGGTAACAACAACCAATTTCATGGGGTCACTCCCAATCCCAAGGTCTCGGATTTACCTTGGCACGAGCACTGGCTGGTTAGGGCTTCTGGGTTCTAATGATCCTGAACGGTTTGATTTAATATTTCCGCAACCAACTGATTGATGCTTTTACCGCTGGTTTCTGCGGCTGTGGCAACGGCGGCATGGATGTCCGGCGGTATTCGAAGCATCAGTTTGCCAGAATAGGTTTTTTGCGGTTCCCTGCCAAGTTTTGCACAAGTTTCAAGATAATCGTCAACCGCTTCCTCGAAGGCGGAGCGTAGTTCTGCCACAGATTTGCCATGGAACCCTACTACGTCCCGGATGCCGGCAATATGTCCAACAAAGCAACCGTCTTCATCGCTGTATTCAATGCGGGCTGCATAACCCTTATACTTCATGGTCTTCATGGTTTCACCCCTGCTTGTTCAAGAAATTTGCGAGCATCGCGCACCTGGTACGGCTTTGCCTCCTTGTGCGGATGGGGCCGATGAAAGGTGGCGACAACGCCATTCAACTCGAATCGCACCCGCGAGCCTCTCCCTTCAATGGCTTGCGCTCCGAGCGCCAGGAACAGGGCCTCGATACGCTGCCATTTCAAGCTGGCTGGGACAGGCTTGCCGAAGATGAGCTCCAGGGTTTTGCGGTGTGTGCTGTTCATATTCCACATGATAGCATATTGTGATAGCATGTCAAGCCAAAAAAAAGCCCTCGCTCTTGTACTGAAGGGCTCTAACGACTGAACTGAGCCACCGGGCTGGACGTCTAAAATGGAAGTTATGGTGTCACATCTTGAATAGGAAGTTATGGTGTCACATCTTGAATTGTGAATAAGCTGCCACTATTCACAATTCAAGATGTGACACCATTCTTTTAAATTTACGATATCCATTAGAGATCTATGGCAAAATCGTCTGGTGGGCGGGTGTAACTGTTGGCAAGCATCTTTGATTTTGGTGTTATGGAATCAACGGCAATGTAATGTGGTTTAAACTATCCCATCTGTTCATAGTGGCCTGCGGGGACGTTTCTTTCCCCCTCATCTTTCTTGGTTTTGAATCCGCCTTAGGCGCTTCCTTTCGCCTCAGCCCAACTCTTCCGATCCTTCGGATACACTGAGCGAAGTAGATGCTCAGATATGCTCAGAGAAGGCTTTGCAGGTGTCAACAGTATGACACATCAACAGGCCTGGAAGAAAATCCCCCCGGATTTTTGTACTCAGAGATCTGAACAAGGAAAATGTAACTAGTTGGAATTATGGAGACTTCCCTGCCCTCATTAGTGTGGCATGATTTCTGCTCGGGGAAGGGACGGTATAGTGTTCCCGTATTCAAATCATTGTTACATTGGTACAATGAGATTTCAGGATATTCGAAAAATGGCCAAGGGTATGGATATTTATACACATAGGATGAAAAAGACGGATATAATCCGCGCCATACAAAGGGCAGAAAACAATATCGAGTGCTACGGCACCAATAGAGTAGACAGTTGTCACGAGCAGTCATATTTGTGGAGAAGCGACTGTCTGGCCTTGAACAACAGAAAAGATAACCAGAAATAGCTCCTCTTCACAGAGGAGACGTATTTGAGCCTGCTTTCTGCAAGCCCCGGCTGGCCTGGCCTGTTCCGCGGCTGATATGCTTCCCTAAATAAACGACGAGGAATGGCCGTTATGATAGATGTCGTGGAAATGACGGTATTGTTGGTGGACGACATGCCGAACATGATTACCACGATCCGTAACATCATGAAGATGCTCGGGTTCGGGAAAAGATTCATAACTGCCGGCAACGGAGAGGAAGCCTGGCGGATATTGAAGAAACAGCCCGTAGACATAGCTATACTGGACTACAACATGCCCATTATGACCGGTTCGGAACTATTGAATCGCATACGGGAAGACAGGGACTTGAGAGATCTTCCGGTGGTCATGGTTACGGCCTATGCGCACAGGGAATTTGTGGCAGAGGCTGCCGAATCAGAGATAGATGCCTATGTATTGAAGCCTGTTACCGTCAAGGTGTTGGGTGACAAGGTCATGGGTATAATCAAGAAGGCCAACGACCCTCATCCGATGGTTCATCATCTCCAAAGAGCAAGAACATTTGAGGATGATGGAGATATAGATGCTGCCATCAATGAAGCCAGACTGGCCATGGAGGCGAATCCTAAATCGTCAAGACCTTTGCGTGAATTGGGTTATTACTATTTTAAGAAAAACGATCTCAAAGAGGCTGAAAAGTGGCTATTGAAGGCGGCTCACATGAATATATTAGACGTCTTTGCCTTTCATTATCTAGGAGAGTTATACCTGAAACGTAATCAAACAGACAAGGCGTCCGTGTACTATCACAAGGCGATGAACATCAGCCCTCGCCACCTGACCCGGGGGATTCGTTTCGGAAAGATCCTGGTTCAAAGGCAACAGTTCGAAAAGGCCGTTGAGGTTTTCGACAAAGCAATCGCATTGTCGGAAAACGACCTTGAGTTGCGAGAAGAAATAGCCCATTTTTGTATTGAGGAAGGAGCAAAGGAATACGCTGCCAAACTTCTGGAGTGTATCATAAAGGCAGATCCGAAGCGAAAGGACCTGCTCTTTAAACTGGGAGTGGCCTTAGAAGAGATTGGCAACTACTCTAAGGCATTATCCTATTTAACTATGGCGGAAAAAGAGGACAGGGACAATCTTGACATAAAGGCGCATCTTGCCAAGCTTTATTTGACGCTGGGCAGGCCGATTCTAGCTGAAAAGGCGTTGAAGGGGATATTGAAGGCTGACCCGAAAAACAAAAAAGCGAAGGAGCTTTTAAAAGAGTGCGTTTAACGTAGCCAAGGCGTTGGCGAGGCAAAGGGAGGCAGATACGATGATTGAATCCGATTACCTGAAAGACAACAAGGAGATGATACAAAAACTGAGGCAGATACCAACTCTGGAGCCTTTTGACGAGACGGCCCTCCACGGAGCGTTGCAACTGAGCAAGATAAGGAAATATAACGCAGGGGAGTTGATTCTTGAAGAGGGCAGCTATGATAGCTGGATATACTTTCTTATCTCCGGCAAAGTGAGGATAGTCAAACAGGGAAAAGAACTGGCTGTTCTGAGGCGCAAGGGGGACGTCTTTGGTGAAATGGGTATAATAGATGGATCAGCCAGGTCGGCTTCCGTATATGCTGTCGATGAGACCGTGTGTTTGGTGACAGATGCCTCCTATATTGATAGGTTATCAGGCAATGATAGGTTTGCCTTTGGCTATGTACTATTCCGGGTATTTGCTGAGATTTTGGCCGGTCGCTTGAGGTTAACAACGGAAGAGTTGATTAGGGCGAAGGAAGAAATAGTGAGGCTAAGAAGCGAAGAGAAGAAATAGGAAAACGTTGTATATCTCGGGTTTGGCTTCAAATTGAACATAACTGTCATTTCGCTGCTAGTATCGTGCAAGATGTATACTCGAAACGGTGACAATCGGAGATTTCAGGACAGAGACAGGCGGGGCTAAAGGCCCGCACTACATGTAGCGCAGGGCTTTAGCCCTGCCAAAAAAAATCGCCATTTGTGGCCGTGGGCAGTATACTCGCATTGAGAAACTGTTCGTCCGCTATTTTGAACAGGAGGTTTAGAATGGGCTCCGACGAAGAAAAACATGCAATACTCAATCATATTGTAGCACTGGTTAATCAGTCTGCCCTCTCTTCAATTAGAAACGTCATATCAGGCATCATAAGGATCATTAATGATCCCAAGTCAACAGCAAAGGACTTAAAAGAGATCATTCAAATTGACCCCCCCCTGACAGCTAGAGTACTGAGAGTCGCCAACTCTGCTTATTATGCCCCTCGCAAGGAAATTAGTGAGGTACAACAGGCCATAATATGGATAGGCTACGATGCCCTAAAGGAATTGGCATTGAGTCAAAAGGTTTGTGGAATCTTTGAGAAAGATGAATCCATTGGGAGATACTCAAGAAGGTTGTTGTGGAAACATTGCGTGGCCGTTGCCTTATTAGCAAAACTGATCTACAGAAGGGAATTCGGAGACAGGGGAGAAAGCATATATGTTGCCGGTCTGTTGCATGAGATAGGCATAATAGCAGAAGACCAGTTTTTTCAAGACGAGTTTAAGCATATTCTCGGTAAATCGGAGCATGAGAAAAAGAATTTGACAGAGACAGAGTACGAACTTCTCGGGGTTACGCATACAGACATTGGAAACGCAATATGTGACAATTGGAATCTTCCAGACGAATTGGCATTCGCGATCGGCTGTCACCACAATCCCGACGAGGCTCCCCAACAATTCTCAAGAATCGTTTCGACACTGCATATTGCCGATTATGTTTGCCAGGAGAGAGGCCTTGGATACGGTGACACACCTTTTCCAGACAAAGCTGTTTTCCGGGAATGCTTGAGGAGATTAGACATACAGCCCCATGCACTTGAGCTCATAGTAGAGAGTATGGAACAAGAACTGGAAAAAATGGAAGGTGAGGGTTTGTTTTAGCAATGGCAAAGTCTGGATATGTAAAGGAACTGGAAGACAAGGTTTTAAGGTTAGAAACAAAAGTGAAACATCTAACCAACGACCTTCGTCTTACCAGGGAGGAAAGTGAAACCTCGACACAGAATTATTTTGAGATATATTCTCATATGGAAGAAAAAATAGATGAAAGAACGGCCAAGTTAAATGAATTACAAAAAGCATTGGAAGAAAAGAATAGGGAACTAACGATAATGTTGGATTCCTCACCAGGAATGATTTTCTATAAAGACACGGAACTAAGACATATACGTGTTAACAAGAAGTATTCAGAGGCACTTGGGGCTCCGATTGAAAAAATATTAGGCAAGACCTATGAAGAACTGTTCCCTCAAGCGGGTGCCTATGGCAGGAAAGATGATTTAGAGGTAATTCAAAGAGGCAAACCAGTACCAAACAAAACGGAATTTATTCAAACCTACGAAGGCCAGAAGCAAATATTGATAGATAGGATACCATCTACCGTTGACGGTAGGGTTGTTGGGATAATCGGATTTGCTTTAGATGTGACATACCTTATGAAACTGGAGGCACTAAGACAAGCAAAAGAGGAGGCTGAGGCAGCCAATAGAGCCAAGAGTGAGTTTTTGGCCAAAATGAGCCATGAGATAAGGACTCCTTTGAATGCGATTATCGGCATGGCGGAACTGGCCTTCGAGACTGACCTTGATGTTAATCAGAGGAACATCTTTCATACAATCAATATGGAAGCCAACTCCTTACTCGTTATTGTCAATGAATGTCTTGATTTTTCCAAGATAGAGGCTAAAGCAATTCAGCTTGAGGAGATTCCATTTGACCTGAGATACTTGATTGAGGATATGGCTAACAGTATCGCCTATAGGGCACAGCAAAAGGGGCTGGAGTTTATCTGCTTTATGGCCCCGGATGTTCCATCTCGATTAATTGGCGACCCGAGCCGGCTGAGGCAGATACTGACAAATCTTGCAGGCAATGCCCTGAAGTTTACGCATGAGGGTGAGATATACATCAAGGCAGGGATGGCCGAAGACCTTGGAGACAGACTAAAAATCCGTTTTTTGGTAAAGGACACAGGCATCGGAATACCAAAAGATAAACAGGCAATCATCTTCGAAAGCTTCACTCAGGCAGATGACTCAATGACCAGGAGATACGGAGGGACCGGGTTGGGGGTCACCATATCCAAACAATTGGCAGAATGCATGGGAGGAGAAATTGGTGTAAAGAGTGAGGAGGGCAAGGGAAGCACGTTCTGGTTTACCGCAGTCTTTTTGAAACAGAAAGGGGAACCGAGTCTAACAACAGAACAGGTCGATTTGAGTGACTTGAGGGTACTGGTGGTGGATGACAACCTGACCAACCAATTTCTCCTGAAGGCGTATCTGAAGTCCTGGGGGTGTCGGCCTGTAGCGGTGTCTGGTGGAAAAGAGGCCCTGTCTCTTCTCAGAAAATCTTTGTTCATGAAAGAGCCTTTCAATTTGATTTTGACGGACATTCAGATGCCTGAGATGAGTGGTTTTGATCTGGCCACGGAAATCAGGGCCGTGGAGGCATTCAAAGGCATTCCGATCATAGTTCTTACCTCTATGGGGATGTTGGGGGACGGCAAGACCTGCAAAGATATCGGCATTCAGGGGTACTTAAGCAAGCCAATTAGAAAGGATGACTTGCGCAAAGCGATTGAATCCGTTTTATGTCTTTCAAAGGGCGGCGGGGAGGCTGCCCCAACACTGATCACAAGACATACCGTAGCGGAAAGCTATCGGAAAGGAGTACGGATTCTTTTAGTGGAGGATTACCCTGCCAATCAGCAGGTAGCTATGCAGCATCTGTATGGAGGAGGATACCAGGTTGATGTGGCGGAGAACGGCCAACAAGCAGTAGAGGCATTCAAGCGGAAAAACTATGACCTTGTCCTGATGGACATACAGATGCCAGTGATGGACGGTTATGAGGCGACAAGGGAAATCAGGAAACTCGAAACTCGAAACTCGTGCTGTTTTCAAGGCGTGAGCCACAAACTTGAAACTGGGAAAAGCTCTACTGACCACTCACCACTGACCACTCACGACTCTCGCATTCCAATCATTGCCACGACTGCACACGCGATACAAGGCTATAGAGAAAAGTGCCTGGATGCGGGCATGGATGACTATGTCACCAAGCCCTTGAGGAGGAAAGAACTCTTGGCCGTGGTTGAAAGGTGGACCTTGTCAAAATCCGGATCAACGCATGAGCCGAGGCAACACCAATCAAGGGCTGAGAACATCAAGGAAGACATACCTGTGGAAGTGGATGTCCCAATGAATTTCGAAAGGGCGATAGGGGAATTTATGGGGAAAGAGGATGTCTTGATGGGGGTCCTGAAGCTTTTTCTGGAGAACGTCAAGGATCAGATCGGAACCATGCGCCAAGCCATATCCGAAGGGAATGCGGAGGTGGTTGAAAAAGAGGCTCATTCCATCAAAGGTGGCGCAGCGAATCTGACCGCGGATGACCTTTCCAGAAGCGCCTTAGAGCTTGAAAAGATTGGGAAATCTAGGACATTAGAAGGTGGAATTGAGGCTCTCGAAAAACTTGAAAATGATTTCTTCAATCTAAAATCGTATGCTGAGGAAAAATTAATCATAAACAAAATGGAGGGTATTTCTAATGAAAATCTTGATAGTAGATGATGAAATTGTAAGCAGAATCAAAGTGCAAACGATTCTATCCGAAATTGGAGAATGTGGTGCCGCCGCTAACGGGAACGAAGCCATGGAGGCCTTCCACCTTGCCCACGAAGAGGGGAAACCGTATGATCTCATAACCATGGATATCCTTATGCCTGATATTGACGGCATAGAGGCACTTAAAAAGATACGGGAATGGGAAGAATCTCATAATATCCGCCTTGGGCAAGGAGTAAAAGTGGTGATGCTGACAGCAAGTAAGACCTCAGATTCAGTTTTTTCTTCATTCAACGAGGGCTGTGAAGCTTATGTTGTCAAGCCATTTGACAAGGAGGCATTGACCAGGGCGTTGGGTGAACTAGGGCTTGTTTAGAGTTGAACCAAATTCTTCCGTGGGGACAATCTTCGGCTGTTCAGGAGAGTTTGAATTAGCCTAGGCTAAGACGTACCGAATAACGGGGCAGTTTGCTCGGACATGGGCCGTGTGGCAGGTTCGCTTTTCATTTGCAAACCTAAATGGGCAGATGGCGGTTTTGCTGCAGATTGCAGGGTAACACACCAAGGCTCCAGCCTAAATTCTTCGGTCTCACCTCTGAAAAGACCCATCCATGATGTCGGTTGACCGAAATTTGGGCGCAGAGTTTGAAAAATGTTGTGATTTCACGTAGAGATCTGAAATAAAATCGATTGGTTGACAAGCGTAACTGTTGGCAATTTTGAACCTTTACCGACTCAAATAGACTCGCGTTGGCAGATAAGCTACCGGCAGAACCGGTGTGATATCATTCAAAGAGCCTCATCACATTGTTGGCCTCCACGAGTATAAATTCCTGAATGTCACTTATAAGCTTTTTAGTTGTTTCGTAATCGAGATCGAATCCACTTCTGATGATGAAATCGACCTCTGACGAGTTTGCAAATTCATGGAGATCGATCTGTTTTTCATCGGGATGGCATGGGTGACCCGCCAATTTTGTGAGAACATTTGCAAGGTATATAATAATAGAATTTGTCCTATAGTTCTTATCATGCCATGGTGCATGATGATATAAGACCTGCATGATAACCTCGTCAGGGAATCTCCACTGTTTGAGGAGTTTTGCTGCGATTTGATCGTGGGTTGTCCCAAGGATCTTTTTTTCTGCTTTACTGAAGGTGGTCTTGGTCAAGGAGACATATTCGATGATTTGCAGGAAGTCTTCATGGAAATATTGATCAAGGACGACCTTTCCGATATCGTGGATAAGCCCGGAAAGAAAGAGGGAGTCACCATTTCGGGTATTGAAATGTGTCCCCAATAACTTGGCAACCTGGCTGCATGTGATGGCATGTTTCCAGAATCGTGTGCGGTCAAAAGCATCGTTTTGACCGTGGGAAAAGAAATTGTATACAGAACAACCGAGTACAATGGACTTTACCTCATTAATACCCAATATGACCAAGGCATGTTCAAGAGAGCTTACCCTGCTCAAGAAACCGTAAAAAGCCGAATTTGCAACTCTTAATATTTTTGCGGCCAATGCCTGGTCTTTTTCGATAATTCTTACAAAATCTTTAAAAGGGGCTTCTTCGTCTCCGGCAATTTCCATGATTCTTTGGGAAACCATGGGAATGGTCGGTATCTGTTCGATTTTTTGTATCAACTTGTCCATAGTTTCTTGAAGCAAAGCTTGGACCGTGAGCTCAACTCAAGTTTCAGGATGCTAACTCCTTTACCCTCAAACGCGAACAGTCTATTAGGCGTCAAGAAGTGGTAACTTGTTATCCAAATTACCCATAATATGTCCGAGGGATGATTTACCATGAGCACGAAGTTCCTTGAACTCTTCATTTATGCGGTGTAAATAGCTTATAGCAATAAACGGAAATCCCTCCTCATGTTTTGTAACGATAACATTGAAGGGATTATCGGTCTCTATGTGGCTATATCCCTCGAACAAATCATCTCTGTATTTCTCGTAAAACTTG
>DAOVEU010000105.1:0-6480 GCA_030668805.1 Desulfobacterales bacterium | reverse complement strand
TCAGTCAGTGGCCCGTACTGTTCGGTTTTGAGAAGAAGAGCTGCAAGCCCCATAATAGGGTTCAAGTATGTCCGTAATCTCTCATTTATCCTGGCCGCCTGTAGTTGCCAATACTCATTGTTTGCGGATCGTGAATGACGTTCGACTTCATCAATAAGCTCCTTCAACCTTAACATGACCTTCACCCGCGCTATCAGCTCCAGGGTATGAAAAGGCTCTATTAAGTAATCACAGGCTCCAATTTCTGCGCTCTCGATCTTACGTTTCAGGTCATCACGGTGATGCGCCATAAAAATAGTGGGTATAGACCTGGTCTCTTCATCGTTTCTCAGCCTCTCATAAGCCTCGAAACCTTCCATTCCGGGGATGTAAATGTCGAGCAGGATCACATCAGGGGCTTCATCCTTGGCCATTTTAAAGCACTTACTACCATTTGCTGCTGCTATTGCATCACAACCTACATAGTGCTTCAAAGTCTCCGATATCATAAAGCATACATCCTCACTATCCTTGGCTATTAACACGGTGGGCATGGTATTTTCTTCACAAGTGAGCTAAAGTGCCTAAAGTGAGCTAAAGTGCCTAAAGTGAGCTAAAGTGAGCTAAAGTGAGCTAAAGTGAGCTAAAGTGCCTAAAGTTGCTTAACGACTCACAAAGAGTCCGCGGGTGCCATGGACAAACTTGTTTGTCCGTGCCCCTTTTCTCTCAATAACTGGATTGTACAGGAATTTCCTTTCAAAAATGCACCTGACCGGAATGATAGAAGTACCGGACAGCTCTTCTCTTTCGTTACTTCATATCGACACCTTTTGCACGGACAAACAAGTTTGTCCATGGCACCCATAGGTACTGACAAAAAACTATAGTCTTACCAAATACTTATCCTTAACTTTACCGGCTCCTTTGGATAATCCGTGAAATGACATAAGAATATGCATCGATCTTCGTTTCAGTTACTATGTCCTCGACTTGCCATGCAGGGCTTTAGGCTTGCTTATCGGTGGTGACCAAAGATAAAGTCCTTCACGGATTATTTGTTCTGGTTTCGATGCTTTGCGTCGGAACCCATTCCCATAGACGCTCTTGTTTGCATAAGGCGGATTCTGAAAGACGGAGGGTGCGGCAAGCAAAGGCGCTTTGTCTTTTCCCCCTCATTATCAATCATTATCGGATTAAATAACGATTCCGTCCATCCTATAAAATAGGGATTTTGTCGTGTGAAAATCATGATTCGCTAACTTCACTCTATGGAGATAATCCCGTGTTGGATGGCGTACTTGACTAAACTGGCTATCGTGTGGATACCAAGTTTTTTCATGATGTTTTTACGGTGGGTATCTACTGTGGTCGGACTGACATAGAGGGCTCTGGCAATATCCTTGCTGGTTCTACCTTCGGCAATCAACTGTAAAACCTCTCTTTCTCGATTTGAAAGCAAGGAGCTTGATGTGGCAGAATTTGCTGATTGCAATTGCGTCACATAGTCGCTTAGCACGGTATCTTCTACGTCCGCGGAGAGATAGATTTTTCCCTTCAAAACGCTATTAATGGCGCCAACCAATTCCTTAAGGCTTTCTTTCTTTAGAATGTAACCTGATGCCCCGGCCTTAAGGGCTTCGGTGATATATTGGCGATCCGAATGCATAGAGAGCATAATTATCCTGGTTTTTGGAACGGCCTTTCTGATTTGGCGTGCCGCCTCAATACCGTTCAACAGGGGCATGGATATGTCGAGCACCACGACGTCGGGCTTAATTTTCTCCGCGAGCTTCACCGCCTGTCGTCCATCCCCGGCCTCGCCCACTACCTGCATGCCCTCAATACCATTTAGTTGAGCCCGAAGCCCTTCACGGAGAATAACGTGGTCATCTGCTAACAAGATTGTTGTCATGTCATCACTGAAAGTGCCTAAAGTGAACTAAAGTGCCTAAACGGGAAAGTGCCTAAACGGGAAAGTGTCTAAAGTGAGCTAAAGTGTCTAAAGTGAACTAAAGTTCCTAAAGTTAAATGAATAGGAAATAATCGTATAGAAGGATTCCTCGAGATCATGAATTTTCGTATACTTTGGGCGACTATTTACTTCCAATAGACGTGAAGATGGCAAGTAGTTCGCTACATTCTTCGTATTCTGGTCTTACTTGCTCCCAGGACAGCCATTCTGCATCTACGATCACCTCCAGCCAATATTGTGTTTCACTCGCCTCACTTTCACAAATGGCAATCTTGTTCTTGAAATCGGCCTTGCTTCTAGCACGATTGGCCTCTCTGTAATTAGCGCCAATTGAAGTGCCAGATTTGGTGATTTGATTCCGTATTACCCTACCCTCGGGCGTATTCGGCAGTCTTGTTGACAGACGAATCATTCTGACCGCAAATTTTCGGGTCCGTTTCTCAAGTGCTTTCCCGAATTGTCTATTCTCCATGGGACACGAACCCCTCACTTTAGTTCACTTTAGACACTTATCTTATCGGTGCCTCGATCACCACTCTGGTTCCATGGCCTGGTGTTGACTCGATTGTAAACCGGCCCTCCATGTCGGATATCCACTGGCGGATGCTAACAAAACCGATGCCGATCACACCAGTGGCTGTCTTGAGCCTCTCATCTACGTTGAATCCCCTGCCGTCGTCGTCGATGACGATTCTAAGAGCCGATTCTGAACCATGGATGGCAAGCATCACTTCACTGGCTTCGGCATGTTTGAGGGTGTTGTTCAGTATCTCTTTGACTGCCCGGAAGAGATATGCGGATGCAAGCCTGGATACTGTCGCCGGTTTCCCGGTCCTTATGAGGTTAATCTTCAGGTCTGTTTTGGATGCAAAGTCCTCTGCGTACCATTCTATTGTTGGGATTAACCCCAGATCGTCTAACATCGGGGGATAGAGATCAAAGGTAAGGGTCCGTGTCTGGCTGATCATCCGGTCTAACAGATTGGCAATTTCTTTCGCGTCTGTTCCTGTTGGGCTTGAGTCGGTTGTTAGATTGCTGTCAAGTGCTTGAATCTTCCTCTTTGCAATGGCCAGGCTCTGACCCAGGTTGTCGTGGATGTTCTGAGCAATGTGGCGGCGCTCACGCTCTTCTGCCAGGACGATTTCCCTCCTGATCTTTTGCTGGAATTCTTTCTCCTCTTTCTCGCGCTTCTTTCTCGTGGTGATGTCCTTCATGGTGTGGAGAATAAATGAGGGCGCGATGGTGCCGTCAGTAACGGGGATGACAGTTACAACAAAATAGCGGTTTAGCTTCGGGATGTATGTCTCGCACGAAACACGTTGTAAGTTTGTCCCGTGTGTTAGGTGAGGCAGACACTCCGCCAGCGGGCATCCATCGGGGGGGCTGATCCTGTCGTGAAAAAGACGCCACGGAGATTGACCGATGACGTCCTTAAATGTCTTGCCGTGAAGATTGCAAAAGGCCTTGTTTGCCCGGATTACGAGCCCCTCGGAATCATGGAGAGATATGGCATCGCTAATAGCGTCAAAAGTCCTTTCCCATTCCTTCTTGCCAGCCTCCACGATCTCAGTAAAGCGCAGCAAAGCGCCCAACTGATCGCGAAAGGCAATGCCGAAAGCCATGGTGAGTTCTAAGAAGGGAATAGCCGAGTTGTGACCTGCATCTGGAAATTCACCCAGGACGATTTTCCTTTTTACCTTTTCAAGCGACCGGAAGTGCATGTCGGCAGCAAACTGCGTACCAAGGCCATTCTTTAGCATCTTCTTGCCCAGCTCATAGGACTCAAGGAGAAATGCCTCCTCGCCGGTGCGCAGGTATCCTTCTAGTATTCTCTCATAGGCTAAAATGTATTTTTCACGACGCATGGTGTGTCGGTTTAGCCCGTTTAGCCGGTTGAGCCGGTTCTGTGCCATTCTTTTTGGTCAGTACTCCAATCAAAAAGCTCTATTTCAACGGCAAGTAACCTATCTGCCCTTCCCACTCGCCCTCAAGACTCAATTCTGCCAGCAACAGAATATCTTCAATGACCTGCCCGATAGGCGCAGAACTGTTTACTTCAAATACCCCCGGCATGGTTTCACCCCCCTCAGTACGTTCATAAGCATATCGGGTTATGGTTGTGACATCATGCGTCAGTAGAACACGCTCTTCCCGGGCCGCCCATTCAAGCACGGTTGGATCGTCTGCACCAGAAAGACCAACATCTTGAATACGAACAATATCTAAATTCGGTTTCCGACGAAGCAGTCCACGCACAATATTGTTATTGAGATTTTCGTCAGCGGCCAGGCGAAGCATGTTTCACCTTTTCCCGTTTGCTCTGACGAGCCACCAGGCGATCACGTACCCCATGCAAATGAAAGCGAGCTTCATTCTGTTGACGGACTTGCTTAGCTATGTGTTGCCGCTGACGCAAATACGCTTCGACCTCTTGTGGTCGCCGTAGATAGTAACTTATCACAGCATATACATCCGCCAAATGGAGCGTTGGATACTGGTACACTATTTCTTCGGCAGTTGCGCCGTCCTTGAAGGCAGCGACAACTGTATCCAGCGTTACACGCGTTCTACCCACACGTACGACTCCATCCGCGTCTGTCTCTAACGGGATTTGCTCGTTCACTATCGCCAAGCTCATAAGATTCTCCTTATCATGTTTCCACAATGCCCATTTTTGAAATCAAATCACCGGGGGATCTGGTCTTACTATACTCAAGGCAAATTCTTTTGGCCATTGTTTCAGATCCTTCTCTCCCACTATTATTCTCCTCGTTCTCCTTACTCCGCATTCCGCATTCCCGTTACCTTTTCCACATAACAATCGTGACCGTGGTGCCACTACCTAAGCTTGACCGGATGTCGAACTCATCCACGAGCTGGCGCGTGCCTGGCAGGCCTGCCCCGAGGCCGTTCGAGGTCGTGAATCCCATGGTCATGGCCTGTTCGATATCAGCGATCCCCGGGCCGTTGTCCGACACGACAATTTTCAGGCCTTCCCGGCCGACTCTGTTTTTCACTGGTTCGATTCTTATTTCGCCGCTTTTGGCATACTCAACAGCATTGCGTGTCAGCTCTGATACAGCCGTTGCCAGCCGGGTCTGGTCTACCAGATTAAAGGTCATGTCAGCGGCCATCTTCCGCACAAGTTGTCTGGCCAGGATCACGTCCTCTTCACGGAGTATGGCCATTTTCTTAACTTCCACGACCGGCTCCTTTCCTGACATCCGTTTTCTCAAGCTTTGCCAGGCCCTGGTCAAGGTTCAAGGCAGTCGCAACGTCTGCGAGCCCCCGGCCCATCTGTACCAGGGTCACGGCTACCTCGGGCCGTATTCCTACAATAACTGCACGAGTACCCATCAACTGTACATTGATTGCTGTTTCACTCAGTATCCTGGCCATGTAGGAATCGACCACGTCCATGGCTGTGATATCTATGATAATTCCGAATGCCTCTGTCCGTGCGACCTCCTCCAGGACCTCTCTCTGAAACTGGCGGGCCTGCTGGTCAGTAAGTGGTATCTGAATGGATATGATCAGGTTTTTGCCGATTTTAAGGATTGGTATTATCATCAAAACACCTATGTCATTTTGGATTTTGGATTTTGGATTTTGGCTGCATATCATCCACCGCAGACGGATTCATGCGAGAAATATGTCATTTGTCCGTCATTCACTATTCACCATTCACTGATCACTGCCCACTGTTCACTGTTCACCATTGGACTCAACAACCTTAAGGCTCAGCATGTCAAGGGCCTCTCTGATGCCCGCTCTCAGGCTCCCCTTGCAGGTCAAATGAGAAAGGTCAAGACCGAGTTTGGTCATGGTCTGGGCGGAAGACGGGCTCACCCCGGTGATAATGGTCTTCGCACCGAGCATTGCAGCAGCCTGAACCGTAATCACCAGGTGCTGGGCCACGCTGGTGTCCATCATCGGTACCCCGGCAATATCGAGGATAGCCACCTCTGATTCTGTGCTGACGATTCTCTCAAGAAGGTTTTCCATAACCTGCTGGGCACGTCGGGTGTCAATGGTGCCGATCAGGGGCATGAGCACAACCCCTTCCCACACACGAAGGGCTGGCGTTGAAAGTTCAAGGATCGCCTCCTGCTGGCGCTGAACTTCCTCTATGGCCTTTTTTCGTTTGGAAATATCCCGAATAATAGCAAAAGCGCCGACAACCTTACCGGTTGCGTCACGATATACTGAGGCATTCAGGGCCACCGGAATGTGATCCCCTTTGTGGTCCATAAGTTCCAGTTCCAGGTCCTTGACCTTTTCCTGCTCGAAAACCAACATCGCTGCCTGGTGGGCAGTCTCGGGGTCTGTGAAATACTGTTTAAAGGGCGAGCCGATGAGCTTTTCCTTGCTAACGCCGGTCACACCCACTGTCTCCTGATTCACATCCATGATCAGGCCATCCCTGTCAAATGTGACCATCATGTCGGGACTCGCCTCGATCAGGCTGCGCGTGTAACGATGCAATTCGCGCAGCTCCTCTTCAGTCGATTTCCTTTTTCTTGCCATGA
>DAOVEU010000225.1:0-4349 GCA_030668805.1 Desulfobacterales bacterium | reverse complement strand
TGCGGCGGAGTCTGTATTTACCGATGGCGTTTCTAAACCGGCTTGGTGTCCGCCTGACCTGCGGGAGAGATGGAGTACTGGAGTACTGGAGTACTGGAGTACTGGATTGCTCGATACTCCGCTGATCTCCTTGATTCTTATTCGTTTGCAAATTGCAATACTCCATTACTCCGTCACTCCATCACTCTGTGAGTCACACATTTGAAAACTCATATCTTGTCTTCGCCTGGACATTCCATTTTCTGGATCAAGGCAACCGCGCCCGCCCTGGCGCGACAGCTTTAGCATTGATGTGCCATCCCTATCATTCCGGCCCGCCCTGGCGCGACGTGCTTAAATTAACTGCCAGGCCCCATAATCCCGGTCTGGGCCAGGGTCTGGGCCAGGGTTGCCGGATTTTCCGCCGACATGGTCGGCTCTCTCCATAGGTGATGTAACTGAAAACGAGTTTCCAAATTTCTGTGAACAAAGAGAATCCATCTGGGCTGCCATATGGCTTGAAGCAGATACCATCAATTCCTCAATCCCTTAATTCCTCAATTCCTCAATTCCTCAATTCCTCAATTTCTCAATCCCTCAATTTCTCAATTCCCTAATTCCCTAATTCCTCAATCCAAAAATCTTTCCAAACGTTTGTGCCTCGAGATCCTTAAAAAACATAGCTCGTCCCACTTCCCCCCTCAAACGCCTTACCTCACGAAGCCCCATGGCACCGAGTACCTCTAATATTTGATTCCTCCACGCTGCCATAAGGTTCATGATACGAGTCCTGCCCCATTCGGGGTGGATATTTTCGATCTCAACGGGACAGGGAAGCCCTTTTTCGCAGCGCAAACACATGCGGCACTCGAGGGCCAGCAAAAGGGCAATATCGACCGCGACCGCATCTGCTCCGCATATAATTGCCTTGGCCACATGTTCGGCCATGGCTATTCCCCCGCTGGCGACAATCGTTACGTTGTCTCTAATGCCAAGGCTGACCAGATGATCGTGAACGTGTCGCACCACGTCCTTGATAAACCCGGTCTTGTTTTCACTACGCACGGTTCCGTTCCGGTCAGCAAAAACATGGATGATATCAACCCCGGCATCTGCCAGTGCTTCAACACGTTCTGGGCTATTTTTATTCAAAGGGGTCTTTATCATCACTAGGGTATCAGGATGTTTTTCCCTCGACTGTTTGAGCAGCCCGTCAAACTCACCCGAGTCCAGAATTTCAACAACCTGTGCTGCTTCACACAGATAACCATAGGCCTCAATATCTTCTTTGGAAAGCACAGGGATCACATGCCTAGCATACGGCTCCAAGTCGCTCTCCCACGCTTCGGCAGGGATCTCAATGAGTGTGTTCAACCTCATGGCAGCCCCTGCCATAGCAATATAGACATCCCGGCTCAGGCTGCCCAACGGAAGTACCCCGAATATCATTGGAATAGGAATTTCAACATTTTTGGGTGCATCCAGTAAGGGATTTCCAAGATCATCAAATGTAAGGAATGAGAGCTTTCTCCCAAGGCTCACCGATGTGTTAATGTATTCCCGGCCATGGATGCCATCCCTTGTAGGGCGGACGATTTCAGACATATCCGTCCACATATCGTCGAACCCAGGGCCGGAAAAGGGGCCAGGATACCCGGCGCCAGAAACCGGTATGCTCCCGGTCTCCGCCTGGTCCCACTGTCTGGCAATTATGTCAGGAGTCCAGTACGAATCGCCCATCGCCATGTATTCCGGGTTGATCATCTTGGTGATTACCTGCCCGGGACAAGACTGCACACACCTGAGGCAGTTCTTGCAGATATTGTCTATTGTGTCTGAAAGCTGCCGGACGTCGAACGTTCGCCTGTTAAATGCATCATATATGCACTGACGCTTCACGCACTTAAAGCACCGCAGGCATCCTCCTTCCCAATCAAGAACAGTGCTTTTTCCGATAGGAACGAATCGCGGCGGTGCTGTCTTTGTTTCAATGTGGTATTTTTTCGGCATCTATGCTTCTTGAGATAACGTATTTAGAGTAGATGACCGCATATCCTAATGAAAATCTTTTGGCATTGGCAATCTGATACTGGATGCTCGATTGAACCCAAAGCTATCAAGCATTATCCAGTATCCAGTATCCAGCATCATATTCCATAGCGCTCAATGACGATCACGGGTAAAGCTCTGCCACAAGAAACAGGAACCTCATTAGTCAGGCCCCCAGCGCCTCTATTCTATCGATCATGGTCCGGGCAACCTGATCAAAGTGTTGCCATTCGGGTGTCCCGAGTTGAAACATCTCCAGGCGACTGCTTTCAATTCCTATTTGTTCCAACAATCCCTTTGTGTAGTTGACGATCCTCTTTGCCCTCTCGTTCCCGCTCAAGAGGTGGCATTTCCCGTCCGGGCATCCGAGGACGAATATGCCGTCGGCGCCTGATTCAAACGCCTTGATAATCGTAAGGGTCTCCACCTTGCTGCTACAGGGGAGGACGACAATTTTGATGGTTGGCTCGTAGGAGAACCGCCCCTTCCCAGCCAGGTCCCCTTCTCCCCTGAGGGCATTCTGGCAGCAAAAACCGATAATCCTGGGTAAAGACTCTGCCACGGTCACTCTTTCTCGTATCCTTCGATTCTATAAGCTGCTTCCAGCAAAAGACACTTACAGCAAAACCCGTGCCGATCAAACATATAGAACAATTTCGAGATGTTGCTTAAAGGATTGATTTGACCATCTTGCAAAACAGGACATTTTTGTAGGATTCTTTTCAGCTAAACGACACTTCTGTATGAATGGGCATCAGAAAACACCGAAGGCACTTGTTTTCAAGGCTGACCTGGTTGATGTCCGCTAGGATTTTCTTAGAGATGACTGAAAAAAAGCCATTTGGAGGGTGGCATAATGACCAGAACTTTTAGGCATTGTGCTCATGCTTCAGGTTACCACCCACGGTTCCTTTGACATGCTCTCTCTCTTCGGCAAAATCAAAACCTGTCCAGATTCCTATTGAGCTCAGGATGGAGTCGTGGGGGTGAAACTGACGAAAGATCCTGAAGTAGTAGGCAGCTTCTTTACTATTGATGGTGGCCTGGGGATTCTCGGCTTTCATCCGCTCAAACTCTTCATCGCTCATCTCTTTCTCAGCTAATCTCTCTCCAAGGCTCTCACACCCTGCCCCCTGGGTATACTGGACCTTATAGCGCCACAGTATTTCATCAGGCAGATAATCGGTATCCTCAAACGCCCTGCGTAAGATCCACTTCTCTATCTTGGCTCCATTATGCTCACGGGTCTTGAGTTCGGGAGGGATCTTCATGGAAAGATCTACCATGGCCACATCCAAATAGGGGACTCTCAGTTCGAGGCTAAATAGCATACCCATTCGGTCTGCCCTCTGCAGGTTGATGTTGTGCAGGTTGCCAATGCACCGTCTGGCTTCCATGTTGAGTCTATCAAAGTGGAAATGCTTCATGTAGTGATAGCCGGTAAAGAGCTCGTCCGCCCCTTCGCCAGTGAGCACTACCGTCACATAATCGGCAGCCAGCTTGCACGTGAAGTAGCACGGGATGGCACAGCGCACCAGGGAAGGATCATAGCTCTCTAGCTTCTTAATAACGATGGGCAGCGCCTCATAATACTCATCCTCTGTAAAGAGTAGCTCGTGGTGTGTGGAGCCTATATGCTTGGCGGCAATGCGACCCGCCTTTATGTCATCGCTCACATCTCCGTCATCATCTTCCATGCCCACCACAAAGGTGTGGAGATGAGGAATTTCTTCAGCCGCTATGGCAGCAACCAGGCTGCTGTCCAGCCCGCCGCTACAGAAGGAACCTACCGGAACTTCCGGATCGGCTAACAATCTCTTCTTGACAGCCTTAGCGAATGTTTCCCGAATCAACTGACCGGTCTCCTCGATATCAGTCAGGAGATGGTCTTCAATCTCAGGTATCTGGTAATATTGCACAAAGCCTTCCCCGGGAGTGTAATAGTGTCCCGGAGGAAATTCGTGGACTTGATCGACACCAGCAAGGGTCATGGCGCCCAGTTCGGAGCTGAAATAGAGGCCGCCTTTGTCATAGCCATAATAGAGCGGCTTGATACCAATGGGGTCCCTTGCCAGCATGAAATCATCACCGTCAAATACCGCAAAGGCGAACATGCCATCCAGTTCCTTGACGCACGCAGGCCCCTTTTCCTGATAGAGGTGAAGAATAACCTCTGTATCCGATTCCGTCTTGAACGGATACTTGCAAGCGAGTTTTTCTCTGAGCTTGCGAAAATTGTATATTTCGCCGTTGCAGATAATTCCATTACTTCCGCCATTGCCCAGAATGGGCTGATGACCGCGGGCCACATCCACGATGGA
>DAOVEU010000361.1:0-3060 GCA_030668805.1 Desulfobacterales bacterium | reverse complement strand
AGGTAGTCCCGCAGGGCATCTGAAGGAAAACGATAGTACAAAAGCGCCACTGTCAGAATCAGGGCAAAAAGAAGGTATCCCAGCCATTTTTTATTCTTTGATATAAAGCGTTTCATAAGTAGTCATTGGTCATTGGTTGTTGATTGGATACACGATGCCGGATGCCTGATATCTTGTGCTGGTATCTGGCATCGGGTATCTGGCATCGGTTATCTGGCATCGGTTATTCCTCCCTGCTCATTGATAAATGATAAATGATAAATGATAAATGTTCTTACTGAAAGGTTATGACCTGAAGAATGGCATCCAAATAGCCTTGTTCTTTTTTGTTTTGGCTAATTGAAATGCGTTTAATGTTTACTAAATCATCCGGTGATTCAATACGATAAAGGTATCCAACCAACTGCTGCAAAGTAATTGCCTCCAATTTCATCTCAACCATCGATTCTTTGTAAGGCCCCGTACCTGACGAGATGGAGGGTTTCATATACTTGATACGGTCCTTGACCTCAGCCTCACCGGCTGCCTTTTCAAGAAAGGAAAAAAGCGTAAATCCCTTCCGCATGGCAAGGCTCTGCTGAACACCCCGAGAACCTTTCTGGTAGGCGCGAAATTCAGAACTCAGCCTTACAATTTCTTTTAATCCCTGTTCTTTTGTGCTGATGCCCCTTTGAATACGCCGTTTTTTTTCAAAGAAGGGAAAGACGAGAAACTGCAACAGGAAAAAAATTGCTATGGAGCAGGCCGCAACCAACACAAAATATTTTTCACGTCTTCCAAGCTTCATGATTCACCTAACCCGTTCCAATTTCATCTCAAATCGGACCCGGTTGCCGGATCGATCAAGATTGGCAGAACTGATGGTTACCGCATTAAAATGGGCTGAGGACTCCAAACCTTTCTTGATAGTGTCCACGGTGTTGAATGTGTCAGTTTCACCCCTGATCAGAACCGTATCCGGGTCAACCACTATCCGGGTCACGCGCACATCCGCGGATTCAGGAACCCGCAGCGAGAGATCCCTTAGCAGGTCCAGAACCTTCCTGTTCGCAGTGATTCCAGGAAGCGACAGGGCTGATTTCTTGATTTCATTTATTCTAACTTTCATCTGGTGGACCGGATCCACAATCCGTCTTACATCAGGAAGCGTTTGTGTGAACACCTCCGTGATTTGTCGATCCAGTGTATTGTACCGTTTTTTCAAAGAGTAGTAATCCACACCGAGATCAAGGCACAGAAGACAGAGAACGACTATTAGGAAGGCTGCAACCTTTCGAATCTCCTCCTTATGTCCGAAGTACTCTTTTTTGACCTCGAATCCATCTCTCCTGAAATTGAAACCAAGGCTCTGTTTGGCTACCCGTACTGCCAGGGCCAGTGCGTTGTCCATGAGTGCAGGATTCCAGACACGAGCGATATTTTCGTCCATGTGAATCCTCGGATCCGTGGCCAGGTCGATTCGCTCAACCGGAAGGTCAAGAAATCGGTTTAAGAGGCTCTCTGTGTCCGGATAAAGGGCTCCGCTACCCGTAATAAAAACCTTTTGGGGGCGGACCGTCTTCGCGGTATGAGATCCAAAGGCATGGAGTGTATTTTGAACCTTTGTGCAAAACGACCTGAGACAGGATTCAATTTGCTCAGCCGCCTGGGTGTCTGGATGGCAGGCAATGGCACTCCCGTTAAAGGAAAACGTGCGAACCAGGGCGATGTGTCTCTTGAGATAAAGGATCATGGTGTTTCTGTTTAGGCCAATTTCCAGCAGGAGTCCATCGTCGGGTGTTCCCGCTTGCCTTAACAGCCAGCAGACCGTGGGCACACCGCTGATATCCAGGACAGCGGGATCGATTCCGTTGGCCCGCAAGTCAGTGAGATATTTGGAAATATATGCGCGCTTGACAGAGGCGGCAAGGATTTCGCTTTGGTCCGACCGGTCAACTACAGTGAAATCGACAAGCAAGTCCTCCACTGGAAAAGGGACCATGGTTTCAAGTTCAAACGCAAGGGTCTGCCTGATCTTTTTGTTGTCTCTGAAAGGCATTCGGAGATTCCGATACGATACATGCTCTCCCGGAATCGAGCTAATACAGGTATCTGCCTCAGGACCTACCTGTTCGACAAGTGCCTTCAAAGCCTCCCCTAAGCCCCCCGCCTCTTCGATCATTACATGGGCGCAGGCTGTGACGTGATGCCCCTTCAGTCCACCTTTAACCTGGACTGCTGCAACCGAATCCGAGTTTATGTCAAGACCGAGAATCTTTTCTGGCATTTTCTGGGTGGCCCTACTCTATTTTCCAGGACAAAATTTGGATTGGTTCTCCCGTTTTCCTTTCGACCATTCCCGTAACCCGCTTTACCATGGCCCCTTTGAAACCTTCTGATGTGATTTCAAAGTGGGTGCTTGAGGTGGTGAGCAAAGCACTGTTAATGTTCACACCGCCCATCCCAAGCCTCTCGTCCAAATTTAGTTTTGACAGGTCGTTGTCTTCGTTCGCACGGTAATCTAGCATATTCTCGACCATATCGTCGTCGATCTCATCTGACAGGGCTCTCAATACCAGACGATGGGCCGTATTAATGTTGATTTTGCCATCATCACCGTGAGGGCTTAGGTATGAAGCGATGCCGGACTTTCCCTTTGTGCCGTAAAAAAGTTCCCTGGTGATACCTCTGACAAGAAGCAGCTCCTCCAAGAATTCCACTGGGGCATCCTTGCAGGAATAAGGTCTTTCCAATCCCTGATAATAGCTGTTTTCCGCACCACCAAACCCGGTCACGTCATCGTCCGCATCGATCCAGTCTTTGATGGCATCTACGATATTCACCACCTCTTCGTTCTCAAGGCCGAAGGATTTCAACAATCGTGTGAGGAGGCCTTTCTGGACACCGTCATAACTCCCGTCGTCCTTAACCAGTTTGTTGATCTGAATCCTTCCCGAATGGTCTGACACCTTGAGCTCAAACCGGCCCTCGTCAAATCGGTCAGCCGAATTCTCAGAAAGGGCCTTGGAATCTGCCCAGGCATCATGCAAAGAGTCAAAATCAGTCTCTGAGCCGTCCTCA
>DAOVEU010000394.1:0-2726 GCA_030668805.1 Desulfobacterales bacterium | reverse complement strand
TTTTTCTCTCCGTGGCATTCTCCAGTTTCTGTCGCACCAGGGCGGGCCGACCCTACGCCAATATAGGGGCGGGCCCGCCCTGGCGCGACACTAGGGCAATAAACTGTGCTATATCAAAACCCGGCCCGCCCTGGCGCTCATGCTTACTATAGACTACAAGCTGATAAATCCCGGTCTGGGCCAGGGTCTGGGCCAGGGTTTATCCCGCCCGGCCAGGGTCTTGAAGGCACATGACATGGGTATGTGCGAACGCAAGCTGCAACAATTATACCATATTTTACCGGCCAAACGGGCTAACGGGTGTGGCATAACCTGTGGGGGGCCTTTAGGTCAAGTCTCGATTCATTATGGGAAGTACCTGAGGAGACCGCGTCATGCTTGCGCCCCAACTCGCCCCTTTCGCAGAGTGCCAGAAATGCCTCAACAACATCTCTATCAAATTGAGTGCCAGCATTTTGCCGGATCGTATCGAGCACAACCTCATCAGCAAGCTTTTTCCGGTAGGCACGGTCGGAGGCCATAGCATCATAAACATCAGCTACGGCGAGGATCCGGGACAGAAAGGGGATATATTCGCCCTTGAGACCATCAGGATATCCTTTCCCGTCCCATCTTTCGTGATGATGCAAAATAATTTTCTGCTCCCCGGTCAAAAGGCCCAAGTGGCCGACAATGTTCGCGCCAATGACGGGATGCTTTTTAATCGCTTCATATTCTTCCTTGGTCAAGGGGCCGGGTTTCAGCAGGATACTATCCGGAATGCCGAGCTTTCCGATATCATGTAGGTGCCCCGAAAAATTTAATAGATCGAGTTGCTCGTCAGAACATCCCATCTCTTTTCCTATGCTCAGCGCAAGTTCGGTCACCCGACTGGAGTGCTGCTTCGTGTAAGGGTCTCTGGCCTCGATTGCTTCCACAAAGGCATAGAGGGTAGCGAAAAGATTCTCGTAGATGTTTTCGTACAGAGCGACATTCTCTATGACAAACGTGGCCCTCTCAGCCAAAAAATTCAGAAAGTACACATCTCTTTCAGTGAAGGGCATTGACCTGCCTGTCCCGGGATGGCAGACAGGTCCATTTCTGACAATGGCGGCCAGCATACCAAATAGCTTTTTCCGAATCTTGAACGGGATGGCAATCAGCGAACGGATATTTGCGTCCGAAAGCGTTTTGTCATGACCGCCGTCAACAAGAAGCGGGATTCCTTCTGAGATTTTCTTCGCAAGGAGCTCTGCAACACAACCGTCGCTTTCCCTGGCCGGGCAGGTTCCCCGCCCGACTTGGCCCGGACGAAGTCCTGGCAGGCGGGCAGGCGCGGACAGGCCAGCACTGGAGTTAGATTTGAGTTCTTTACGAAAATAGGTGATAGGAATTGGCCTTCCCAAAGTCTCGTCTATCACATAGAAATGGACTTCGTCGCAATTGGTTATATCCGCTGAGAGCCTGACGATCAGATCAAAAAGGTCTGAGCTGCTTGTTACCCAGTCTACCTCCTGTAGAATCATGTTCAATATCCCGAGATCCCCGACTTTGTTGGACAGCTCTTCATTTAGCCGGGCAATATGTTCCTTCTTTTTGATTTCTTCCTTTAAGAGCATATTTTCAACAAAGAGGGCCTTTTGTTCCAGAGCCCTCTTAATCGTCAGCTCTATCTCACCAATATTAAACGGTTTCACCAGGAAGTCTACCACCCCGTGTTTCAGGGTAGCTATCGCGTTATCTGAAGATGGATACCCGGTCATGACAACGACCGGTATGGTATTGTCGAGCTCATGAATCCTCCTGGTGAACTCTACTCCGTCCATTCCTGGCATATGAAGGTCTGTAAAACAAAAATCGACATTCCTGTGCCCAAAAATCTTAAGGGCTTCCGTCCCATCTCCTGCACTCAGAATCGAATAGGTTCCTGTTCTGTGAAAAAAATCCTCGAAAACCTGAAGGATCATTTCATCATCATCAACAACCAATATGTTCAGGGGTTCACTCATGGGTCTTTAAGCCTTTCATCAGGTGGGCTTTCAAGGTTTTGAATTCCCTTTCGGTCAATAATCCGTCTCTTTTCAGCATAGAAATATTTTCCAGTTGTTCAAAGTAGTTGGGTTCACCCATCGGGGCACTGCGCATAAGATGAAGACCAGGCCGATCGGTGGAAAAAAAATTGAGCCTGGCTATCCTGTCTTGTTCCGCTTTCTGCTCCGGATCGCCTTCGTCCCTTTCTTTCTTGATGGCAACCAACTGATCATAGGCTTCCTTCAGCTCTTTGAGCAACTGGGTCTTTTCCCGGATCAGATTGACCTTCTCAACGGCATTCTTGAATACAATTTCCATCTCCTGGAGTTTGAATGGTTTTTTGATATAGTCATAGGCTCCTTCCCTTATGGCCTCAATAGCGGTTTCAAGTGACCCATGCCCTGTTATGATGATAACCACGACCTCAGGATTCATCACCTTGGCCTGGCGTAACACCTCCAGGCCGCTAATCCTGGGCATCATCAGGTCAGTAATTACGACATCAACAGGCTCTCTCGTGATAGACTTTACGGCCTCAAGACTATCGTTGAAGACCTCGACCGAAATATGCTCCTTAGAGATCAAATCCTTCAGGATGTCGCCGATCGTTCTGTCGTCATCTACGATCACAGTCCGGATATGTCGGTCTTGCATTTCCATTTTTCCACTTCTCCTGCCTCCTATTGATAAGTACAGGACATTTTTTTGACAGGATT
>DAOVEU010000207.1:0-4605 GCA_030668805.1 Desulfobacterales bacterium | reverse complement strand
TGGTGAGAAAGTCCCTATGAAATTTCAAAAAAGCGTCACACGTTGCCCTTATTCAAGCTTCACTCAGGGACTTCAGGGCCTCGTCAGAGTCGAAACTCAAAGGGGTTAAAAAAATCCCCCTAAACCTGCCCGCCATTGCCGTGTGTGCCGGCACTGTAGCTCCGTTGCGAACCAGGCGTTGGCAGGCGGGTCCCCCTTTAATAAAGG
The DNA here is from genome assembly GCA_030668805.1 of Desulfobacterales bacterium. Taxonomy (GTDB): domain Bacteria; phylum Desulfobacterota; class Desulfobacteria; order Desulfobacterales. Next base: position 4,398 of record DAOVEU010000207.1, on the reverse strand, counting down.
GGGACTTTGAAGTACCCCCCTTTGGAAAAGGGGGGATAGGGGGGATTTTAGAAAAGAGTAAATTCCCATTAAAGACATTATGTTAAGGTTGACTTTGACGGAGCCCTGGAGAGGTTTGCCAAACATTGACAAAACATACGATGCAATGATAAAATTTTGAAGTTAGCTACGCTTCGCTGCGCAATTGGAATACTGGACACGAAGTGTAATGTTTTCAAGCCGTCAGGCGCAACCTTGCGCTCGTGGTGGAATGATGGGTTCTGGCAAAATGGGTCATTGGGTTATTGGCGAAACCACTGTTGACAGGGAAGTCTACAAATGACATACTTCCGCTAAAAGCCAACATTCCAACATTCCAACATTCCATCATTCCGGCTCGAGGCAAAAACTCAGGCCTCAAAAAACCCTGTACATTCAGCGGGTTGTAGAAATTCCGAAACGTTAAGTCATGTTTACGTTAAATGTATCTGGCATAGGCAAGCATTATGGAGAAACACTGTTGTTCAAAAACATCTCCTTTCAGTTGAATCGAGGAGATGTGTTGGCTGTTGCCGGATGGAACGGATCGGGCAAGAGCACCCTGCTTCGGATTATTGCCGGTCTTGTAAAGCCATCGGCTGGTCAGGTTGAAATGTTTTTCAACAAGGAGCCCATACCAAGAGAATCGAGGCGGGGGTTTGTTGGTATGGTGGCGCCTGCCTTATCTCTGTATGACGAGTTGACAGGTCTTGAGAACATGGAGTTTTTCTGCAGGGTGAGAGGCGTCGCCCGCAATCGTAACGATTGTCTCGACATCATTGATCGTGTGGGGCTGACGGAACATGCAACAAAAATGTGCAGGGACTACTCTTCCGGGTTGAAGCAAAGGTTGAAACTGGCTCAGGCGTTGCTCCATAAACCACCGCTATTATTGTTAGACGAACCAGGGTGCAACCTTGACAGCCAGGGGATTAAGGTTGTGGAAGAGATTATTTCAAATCAGAGGCAATTAGGGATGACCGTTATTGCATCAAACGAAAAACGGGAGGTGGGGTACGCAGGCAAGGTCGTCAACCTATCTGAATGAGGCCGTCGCTATTTGGCTTCGTGATCTACGCAGCGAATTCAGGACCCGCTATGCCCTGAATGCCATCCTGATGTTTGCTGTGACCACCCTCATAGCTGTGAGCTTTTCCATTGGATCCTTCCGCATCGAAGAAGCTGAAAGGCCCTTTTTATTTTCAGTCCTGTTATGGATAATTTTGACCTTTTCCGCCTTATCCGGGCTTGCCCGCTCCTTTGTCAAGGAAGAAGAGGCCGGCACCATAGACGTATTGAAGCTTTCTGCGCGCCCCCAGGCTGTATTCTTGGGAAAGCTATTTTTCAATTTGACCCTGTTGGGAGCTTTGGAGCTCATCATTGTGCCATCGTTTATTCTCTTGATGTCCTACCAGATAAACTCTCCGGGCTTTTTTATCGCCATTATCATCAGCGGCGGGCTTGGTTTGGGGGCGGGCACAACGATAATCGCTGCAATGATAGCCAGGGCCAGTACCCGGGGAGCGTTGTTTTCTGCCCTGTCTCTGCCCCTGCTCTTGCCCCTCATGATTACCTGTATCAAGGGCTGCGAAAGGGCTGCCATTGGCATGAATAATGCTAACTGGCCCGAGGTCAAAGTCGCTGTTGCCTATTTTATAATAATGATTACAATGTCGTTGCTGTTATTTCCTTTGGTATGGGAAGAATAAAACTTATAATTCGCTTAATAGGGATAGACTTTTGTTAATTTTGAGAATCTATAAAAAGATATATATATTCCACAGGTTTCAGGTTTCAGGTTTCGGGTTTCAGGTTTCAGGCCCGCCCTGGCGCGACAGAAGTTGGATAATGCCTCCGAAAGAAAAACCCGGTCTGGGCCAGGGGGAGAACGCAGTGACAACGATGAACCCCTCCCTCAAGGCTGGCCCATACCCGAGGATTGAGGTGTCAGGTTTCAGGTGTCAGGTTTACGCTCCGCGGGCGTGTTTAAGGTCTTGCGCGATTTTTCCCTGACACCTGAACACTGAAACCTGAAACCTACATGTGCCCTGAAACCTGAAACCTGAAACCTGAAACCAAAACGGGATAAAGATTTAGGTCCATATAAGAATTAATCTAAGTGCGAATTTATTAAGCGAACGATGAGATAAAAGGATTAGGAGATTTATGATCTGCAAAATCCTATTGACAATCTGGATGGCTGTTATCATTGTTGCTTCCTTTTTGTACGCAGGAGCAGCCGCTGGCTTTCCAGGCGAGACGTCCCGCATTTTGTTTTTTCACGTGCCCCAGGCATGGATTGCAACACTGGCTTTTTTGATATCGATGATAGCAAGTGCTGTCTATCTGGCCAAACGCCGTGTGAAGGCAGACTATTTGGCTCAATCTGCCGCAGAACTGGGATTCCTATTCTGTGTTCTTGCCACGATTACCGGTTCTGTATTCGCAAAGGCTACATGGGGGGCATTTTGGAATTGGGATCCCAGGCAGACCTCGATTGTAATACTGCTCATGATTTATGGGGCCTATTTTGCTATCCGTTCGGCAGTCAGTGATCCTGACAGAAGACGGGTATTTGCGGGGGTATATTCGATCCTGGCTTTTGTCACAGTGCCATTTTTGGTCTTTGTTATTCCACGGATAACAACGTCACTCCATCCTGAGAACACGATGAACCCCGCCAGTCCTGGTATGGACCCGAAAACCTTGAAGGTGTTCTTAGGCTCATTATTTGCGTACACCGGATTGTTCGTCTGGATGCTCCGGTTAAAGATAAGGGTATTAAGGATTGAGGGATTGAGGAATTTGGGAATTGAGGAATTGTGAATCGGATGCCAGATGCCTGATAGTAGATGCGAGTCACCTGGTTCCAACACATCTGGCCTCAGGGATCGGGTTTCAGCCAGACACGAAGCGAAGCTTGCGCTAAACGATTCGCAAATAACGGATAACAAATAACAAATAACGATTCACGAAATGGGGGCAGACGCATGAAAGAGGGTTTGAGTTTTGTCATGGGGGTTAATCTTATTATATGGTGTGGCATAGCCTTTTATCTGTTCGTCTTGGACCGAAGAATCAAGAAGTTGGAACAGACGTCTACAGATAAGCAAATCAATGGCAAATAACAAAGCGCCTGCCCGCCATTGCCACGTTTGCTGGCATTCAAGCTGTATGCTGTGGGTGGCGATAGCAGGCGGGCAAAATAAGGAATCTGAACAGTTATGACAGGATTTAGGCGATCATCAGGTACCTGTGCGGCAGGTAATTTTCCGCCGCAGGCGGATTGTGTTTTCTGCCTTTCTTCCCCGCCCGCCTCGCCTGAGCGTCTCGCGATGGCGGGCAGGCGGAAAGGCAGAAACATGAGAAAATCCCTCAAATCCTGCCTGCCCCGTAGGTGGGGACCATCGTACTGGGGTCGATCCTGTCTAACATAAATATGAATGAGACGTAAAACATGCCAAAAAAATCCTACATCATCGGTGCCGTTATTATCGCTTTAGCCATGGTAATGGCGATGTATTCTTTCAAGTCAACCATGACCACTTATGTGAGTGTCAGCGAGGCCAAGGTGAGCCCTCGACCAGTGCAGGTGGCCGGGATTGTAGCTCTGGGGAGTAAGAAGTATGACCTTCAAAACAATAGATTGATCTTTACCTTACGGGAAGACAGCGGCGACGAGATACCGGTTGAATATGACGGGCACAAACCTGCAAATTTTGATGATGTCACAAAGATTGTTGCTACAGGCAAATACAACACGGAAAGGCGGGTATTTGTGGCAAGAGAACTCTTGGTCAAGTGTCCGACTAAATACGAACAGCGGGTTAAAGGGCAATGAACAATCCTGGTCAGATTACTCTGTGGTTGGAACTGATTGCTATTTTCGTATCCTCAATATCTTACCTGGTATTGTGTTTCAAGAAACAGCATGCCCTTGCACAAAAAGTGGCCCGCCTGGGTTTTGTCGGCTTTGCTATATGTACCACCATAGCTTCAATCCTGTTGATGTACTTCATCCTGGATCACGATTTTCGTTACAGCTATGTGGCCGCATATTCGTCCCGCGACCTACCCTTAGAGTATCTCATTAGCTCCTTCTGGGCGGGCCAGGAGGGGAGCTTCCTTCTGTGGGTATTACTCGGGTCCTGGCTTGGCATCTTGCTTATGTTCAAGGCAAAGGATATGGAACCCCATGTAATGCTCATCTATAACCTGAATCACATCTTCCTTGCAATCCTGTTAATCAAGCAGAGTCCCTTTGAATTGCTCCTCTTTTCTCCCCCTGACGGCCAGGGGCTAAACATGCTCCTGCAGGACCCGTGGATGGTTATCCATCCGCCCGTGGTCTTTTTGGGTTATGCTGCATTTGCCATTCCT
>DAOVEU010000369.1:0-2969 GCA_030668805.1 Desulfobacterales bacterium | reverse complement strand
CACTGCTACCTATGAAGGGAATGATTCTACAGTGAAAGGCAAACGGCCCTATTCGGCTGACCATAAGCTCGCTCCCTTGCCCGATAACAAAGTCTGTTTTCGCTGCCATAATCGGAGCGGCAGGATCGCGCTGTCCTACGAGGGGCTGAACGACGGCAACAACTCCATGGTGCCGACCCGTGACGGCATGCCGGGTCCTATGTTGATCAGCGGAGCGCGAAACGTGATTCGTATCACCGCCGACATTCACTATGCCAAAGGCATGGATTGCATCGATTGCCATACCTCACGGGACGTCATGGGCGATGGGTACGCATATGAAAACATGTACTTTCAGACGGAGATCACCTGTGAAGATTGTCACGGCAGCGCCACTGAGCGGCCAAAAGCTGAGGCGATTACACGCGAGAACGAGGAAGCGGTGAGGGAGTCGAAAAGCTACCAAAAGCAGATGCGGCCGGGCATGAAGATGATACTGACTGCCAAGGGGCGCAAGTACTCTAATGTTTTTTACGAGGACGAAAAGATCTACGTCCTGGGCAAGCGCAGCGGCAAACTGCATGAAAGCAAGGTCATCACCGGCACCCCGGAACATACCATTGCCGGTCATGAGCGGATGGAATGCTACGCCTGCCACTCGCGCACCGTGGTCCAGTGCTACGGGTGCCACACCAGGTACGATCAGTCCCGGTATGGCCGGGATCTTGTCAAGGGGGTTGACACTCCCGGGGTCTTCAGTGAAACCGAGGACTACCGCATGCTTTACCCGTTCCCTCTGGCAGTGAACCAGCGTGGGAATATCTCGCCAGCGACCCCAGGCTGCCAGACATTTGTGACAGTGGTTGACCAGATGGGCCGGACTGTCAAAAGGGAATATATCGCCGAATACAAAGGCAAAAAGCAGTTACGATTTGCGCCCTTCTATTCACACAATACCGGGGGCAAGGCCGTGGGCTGTGCCGAATGCCATGGCAATGCCGCGTTTCTCGGCTTTGGCCAGCATATTGTGGAAGGAAACAGTATAACAGCGACCCTTATCTGCGAAAAATCGAAAGATAGGCCGCTTGATGGGTTTCTTACCATGAAGAGCGGGAACGTGAAGGCCTTTTCTGCCATCACACGGGAAGATTCACGACCGCTGAACGGTAAAGAGGTAAAGAATGTGCTAGCAGTCAACCTCTGCATAGTCTGTCACGATAATGCCAAAGACAAGATATATCAAAAGGAACTTGATTATCGTGTTCTTGACGATTGTCTCAATCGCCCTGTGCCTGCTGGCCGTTAGTCCGGCAGGCGCCCACCATGCCTCGCTCAAAGGGGTGCATGCCACTCTGCCCTGCTCTTCGTGTCATGGGAATGACGCGGAAAGGGTGAGTCGTCCAACGTCCGGTGACAATCGGGCCCGGGGCTGTGTCGGCTGCCACCAGGGTTACGATGCCCTGTTTGATCAGGCGATGACCACCAGGGCAAGGGAAAGGCGGTTCGTCGAACAGACCTTTGGGAAGGCCGACCCGCACTTTTACCAAAAAAACTGTCAATCCTGCCATGTCAGGGATTGTCTGGACTGTCACGGGAAAAACGGCCACAATATCACCAGGCCGGCGCAGAACAGTTGTCTTGGTTGCCATAGGGGGTACTTTGTCGGAACGGATTATCACGGCATGGCCCCCCGGGAAGATAATGTTCGTTATCAGCGGGGGAAGCTGTTTGAAGGAGAGACCTTCCTTAAGATGCTTCCTGATGTACATGCTGAGGAAGGAATGGAATGCGGTGATTGCCATTCAATGAAGAGTCTTGTCGCAGGCAGCAAATCGTCGAAAAAATGTATTGACTGCCACAACCCGGCTGATAGTGTGATTGAACATGGCATTACCGCCCACCTGACAAACCTTGAATGTTATGCCTGTCATTCAGCGTGGGCTGCCCAGGAGTATGGAACCTTTTACGTCCGTTTGGTGAATAGCCCCTCCAGCAAATACTTCAGGGTCAAGCAAAAAAGCGGCAGCGAATATATTAAGAGCGCCTATCTTAGAATGCAGAACGCACCTCCGCTGGGAATTAACGATACCGGGAAAGTCAGTCCCATCCGGCCGCAGTTTATCAGTTACTTTTCCGATATCAGGGATGGAAAACCTGTGGGGGAGGAAAACCGGCTGCTGGCGGCGCACTGGAAGGCATTCTTCCCTCATACAATACGCCGGGGAACCGTCATGTGTGAGGGATGTCATAACAACGCCCGCAGGTTTATCCTGGAAAAAGAGGAAAACAGGATTTACCAGTTGCAGCTCGACGGCATGACCCTCAATTCCTTCTGGGACCAGGCCTGTCAGGAAGTGATCAATGGGTGTTTTATGGAGCCTTCGCGGTTTGCCAGGATGTCCTCGAAGGGTCCCGCTTATACGAAAGCCTATGTAAAAAAATGGAAAAGGTTGGTAGATCGCGTCGAAGATTCATCAAAGCAGTAGCTTTTGTAATCGCTTCTGCTTTACTGCTTTGGAAATTCCTGATTCCCCGGGTTTCTCAGAAGAAGCCTCTGCTGCGTGTGGCAAAAGCAGAGATTCCCCCTGGCGGGGCCCTTGTTTTCCGAAAATCGAGAGTGGCTATCGTAAGGGAGGGCGATGATATTTATGCCCTTAGCATTGTCTGTACCCATCTCGGGTGTAGCGTCAACGTAACGCCCAAGGAGCTAATTTGCCCGTGCCACGGCAGCATTTTCGGCCGTGGCGGAGAGGTTTTCAAGGGGCCGGCAGATCGTCCATTGGAACAGCTTGCAGTAGAAGAACGCGGTGAATTCATTGTCGTGCTGAGCTAAATGATGAGGCGGTTTTTTTGTTCAAAGACTTTTTGGAACACATTTTCCCCAGGCTTATTCTCCAGGAAAACCTCAGGATAACGTACACCTTTTGTCTCGGCGGGCTTGCTTTTACGGCGTTTATGCTGCTAATTGTTTCCGGGCTGCTTTTACTCTT
>DAOVEU010000038.1:0-9563 GCA_030668805.1 Desulfobacterales bacterium | reverse complement strand
CTCAGCCCCGAGGAGATCTTGTATGCAGACACACCTTATACCTTTAGAAAGGTAGGTGAAGATTACTTTCTGGATATCAAGATCCCCTTCCTCACAAAAGAGGAAGTGGAACTCAGCAAACGCAACGAGGAGTTAATTGTTTGCATTGGTGGGTTCAAGCGGCACGTGTTGCTCCCGCGCAACATTGCCGCCAGGCAACCTTCGGGTGCAAAGGTAGAACGAGACAAGGTTGTAATCAAGTTCTAAAATCGCTTCGCGATTTTATGTAACGTCCGCCTCCGGTGGACTTAAAAAAGGAAATTCGGCATCCTTCATTCCTCGGTTTACACTTTTCAAGAATGCGGGCGCCAAGAGATAAATTCTTTTGTTCGTACTTCTTGGTGACAGGTGTCAGGTGTCAGGTGTCAGAAACTGAAAAAGCAAGACCTGAAACCTGAACACTGAAACCTGAACACTGGTCAATAGGTGTAAACTACTTTGTGGCGAAAATGAAGGATGCCCGGATTTTAATTCCGCATTCCGCATTCCGAAATAGGAGGACACCTGATGTCCAAGATTCCGAAAGATCCCGGGGAGATATCTCCCAGCATCGTCAATGACTACAAGGGTCTGTTTGGCGAGAACTTGATTTCCGTCATACTTTACGGGAGCGCCGCAAGCGGTGACTACATTCCCGGCAAATCAGACATCAATTTCATGATTGTGCTTTCTGAAGAGGGAATCGATTCCCTTGACCAGGCATTTGACCTCATTGCCAGGTGGAAAAAGCGCAATGTGACCACACCCCTGTTTCTGACCGAGGCGTATGTCAGGACATCATTGGATGTTTTTCCGATCGAGTATCTGAATTTCCGGAACAGTTATGAACTTGTTTATGGCAAGGATATCCTGAAGGATCTGTTTTTTGACCGGGGGTTCTTGAGAATGCAATGTGAAAGGGAGGTAAAGGGCAAGTTGCTACTTTTGAGGGAGGCATTCTTAGAGAGCCAGGGCAAGGGAAAGTATCTCCAGCAACTCATAGCCCAGTCTCTTGGTGCATTTGTCGCCATCTTCAACGGGCTCCTTCATCTGAAAGGAGAAGAGCTTCCCCGCCACAAACGCGATGTCATCAAAAACGTTTGCCAGGCCTTCCAGATGGACACCGGTCTTTTTGAAAAGCTCCTTGACGTTAAAGAAAAAAGGGTCAAGCTAAGCGGCCCTGAGATCAACAGACTATTTAAAGCCTACCTAAAGGAGGTCCAAAAACTCTGGAAAGTCGTGGACACGCTCCACCCAACCCCCCCCTCTTGAAGGGGGAGGGCAGGGTGGGGGTGAAAACTCGCAACCCGTAACTCGTTTTCAGTAGGATTTTGGATTGCGGGGGTGACACAGGCCAAGCTTTGCTTGCCTGTGCATATGCACGGGCAACCTCTGGTTAGCCCGTGGCACCCAGCGGAATGAAGAACCGCGCAACTCGTATTTATGCACGACGACACAAATATCTGCGCACCAACTACCGGGGATTGTCAAATGCTTTCGTAGGGGCGGGGTTCATCCCCGCCCGAGAAGCGTGAATCGTACGGCGACGCGGGAGGGCATAAAGCCCTCCCCTACATCCATTCTCTCCCATTGTCTGTCATGCAAAACAATTAATGACGCTATGTATAGGAGGTTCAATGACACAAAGACAGAAAACCACGCTCATCGTCATAGGTGTTGTTCTGCTGGTTATCTTGATCCCTTTTGGGTATCTGAAGGGGACCTACAACAGCCTCGTCACTATGGACGAGGGCGTAAAGGGGGCCTGGGCACAGGTGGAAAATCAACTCCAGCGCCGCTACGACCTGATCCCCAATTACGTGGAAACCGTAAAGGGATATGCCAAGCACGAAAAGGAGGTTTTACTGAAAGTGACCCAGGCACGTTCGAGGGTGGCCGGGGCCGGCGCTATCAGTGAAAAAATCGCTGCCAACAACCAGCTCTCTTCGGCCCTGGCCCGACTGTTAGTGGTGGTGGAGCGGTATCCTGATCTGAAGGCCAATGCCAATTTTATCCGTCTTCAAGACGAACTGGCAGGAACTGAAAACAGGATCTCAGTGGAACGGCGCCGTTTCAACGAAGCGGTAAAGGTCTACAATATTAAGATCCGGAGCTTTCCGACCAACTTCATAGCCGGGATGTTCGGGTTTGAAAAGGCCACCTTCTTCGAAGTGCCAAAGGAGAAACAAGAGGTCCCGAAAGTGAAATTCTAAATGCAATTCATTGCTGATCTTCATATCCATTCGTACCTTTCACGGGCAACGGCGAAAAACCTTAATCTGGAGCACCAGAACCTCTGGGCCCAGCTAAAAGGGATTACCGTTGTTGGCACCGGAGATTTTACCCACCCTCAGTGGTTTTCAGAGCTGTCCCAGAAGCTTCAACCGGCAGAAAACGGCCTCTTTGAATTAAAGCCGGAGTTTGCAGCCCAAACAGACCACATGGTTCCACCCAGTTGCAAAGGACCTGTACGTTTCATGCTCAGTGTCGAGATCAGCAGCATCTATAAGAAGGACGGAAAGACCCGCAAGGTTCACAATGTGGTTTTTATGCCCGAGTTTGAGCTGGCAGAAAAATTCAACCAAAGACTTGGCCGGATTGGCAATATCAGCTCGGATGGGAGGCCGATCCTCGGGCTCGATTCCAGGTCACTCCTTGAAATCGTGCTTGACATCTCGGAAGATGCCTTCCTGATCCCGGCCCATATCTGGACTCCCTGGTTTTCGGTACTTGGTTCCAGGTCCGGTTTTGACTCACTTGAGGAATGCTTTGACGACCTGACGACCTACATCTTTGCTGTGGAAACCGGTCTTTCCTCAGACCCTGCCATGAACTGGCGGGTCTCATTCCTCGATGGGCTCACTCTGGTCTCCAATTCCGATGCCCATTCTCCGGCCAATTTGGGAAGGGAAGCAAACCTTTTTGACACAGACCTTTCCTACTTTGCAATTAGAGACGCACTGAAATCCGGTGATCCAAAGCGTTTTCTGGGCACCCTTGAATACTTTGCCGAGCAGGGAAAGTATCATTTTGACGGCCACCGAAAATGCGGGGTGAGACTCTCCCCCGTTGAAACCATGAAAAATAAAGGGCTTTGTCCTGTTTGCGGCAGGCCAGTCACCATTGGAGTCGTGTACCGGGTAGAAGAACTGGCTGACCGCAAAACCGGGGCAAAACCGGAAGGGACACACCCGTACACAAGCCTTCTTCCCTTGACAGACATATTATCGGAGGTTCTTCAGGTAGGACCAAAAAGCAAGAAGGTAGCCTGCGCCTACCGGACACTTCTTGAAAGGCACGGCCCGGAATTTGAGATCCTCAAAAAGACGTCCCTGGATGCCCTTGAGCGGCACGGACCACCCCTGCTCGCCGAGGCGATGAACAGAATGCGAAACAACCAGGTCCATATTGCCCAGGGATACGACGGCGAGTTTGGCACGATCTCGCTTTTCGACAACCAGGAACGTACCCAACTCCTCGGGCAAAATAGCCTCTTTACGGTTTTGCCGAAAACCAAGACAAGCCGGATGCAGACTGAACAACCTTCTTTGCCCCTCCAACCCGATCCTAATACTGTTGAATTAATGAGTTGGTTCGAAAAAAATCCCCCCTCGCCCCCCTTTAGTAAAGGAGAACTTCCAAAAACTCCCCCCTTTATTAAAGGGGGGTTCGGGGGGGATTTTATAAGGAAAAAGGATGTCGTTGAGCAAGTGGACCTCCTGCAGAATCTGAACGAAGCCCAGCAAGAGGCAGTGCAATACAAAGGTGGCCCCCTCTTGATTGTGGCAGGGCCTGGAACCGGAAAGACGCGCACTCTGACCCACCGCATCGCCTATTTGCTCCTGAAGGGGACTGCCCGGCCTGAGCAGGTGCTTGCCGTCACCTTCACAAACAAGGCCGCCCAGGAGATGGCCAAGCGGTTAAGGAGGCTTGTTGACGACTCAAATGGGTGGAAGATGCTCACCATCAAGACCTTTCACGCCTTGTGTCTTGATATCATAACCCGTGAGGCAGATGCGCTCGGAATAAGTGGTCCCGTGTCCATACTAAATGAACCGGATCGCAGGCACATGGTCAAGATCGCCATCCAGGAGGCGGAAAGTGCTTCTTCTCCTTCGGAGTCCGATCCGGATCGTATTCTGGGCCTAACTTCCTTGGCCAAACAGCGCATGCTTTCACCAGAGGATGACCTGGCGGGTAGACTTGATACGCCTTTACCGGACCAGTTTTCAAACATATACGCGTCATATCAAGAACTCCTTTCCAAGAACCATCTCCTTGATTTTGACGACCTTGTTTTTAGGACAGTCAGGCTCTTTGAAGGCAATGAGGCCATCAGTAGAAAATATCAGAGCAGGTTTTCTTTCATATCTGTGGACGAATATCAGGACATCAATTATGCCCAGTATCGTCTTATCCGCCTCCTCGCACCAGGGGGCCATGACATCTGTGTCATCGGTGACCCGGATCAGGCGATATACGGATTCAGGGGGGCGGACGTTCAATATTTTCACAGGTTTTGCGAGGATTATCCGGCCGCGAAAAGGATTCTGCTCAAGCAGAACTATCGCTCCACGGAAACAATTCTACGAGCCTCCGGGCAGCTCATCGGTGTGGATGATACCAGGCGCGCACAAAAAGGTATCTGGTCGGGCATCCATGGTGCTAAAACCCTGACTGTCAATGAACTTCCCACGGAAAGGGCAGAGGCCGAATACATAGTCAAAACCATTGAGCAGGAGGTTGGCGGGATCAGCCACTTTTCCGTGGATAGCGGGCGGATTGACCGGTTTCAAGAGAAAAAGGAACGGGGTTTTTCGGATTTTGCTGTGCTTTACCGGATCAAGGAACTGGGAAAGGCCCTGGAGGAAGCCTTTGCACGATCTGGCATTCCGTTTCAGATGGTTGGAAATGAAAAGCTTCAAAACCGGAAGGGAATCATGGAGCTTATTTCCTATTTGAAGGCGGGGTGGTCCCTTGCGTGCGATTTTGATGTGGAAAGGATACTCAATTTTCCTTCAAGGGGAATCGGCGACGGTACTGTTCATGCATTAAAGCAATGGTCTGAGATGAGAGGGGGTTCTCTTATGACCGCTCTCGAACGCTCAGACGAGATCTCCGGACTCAAACCAGGCCCGAGAAGCAAACTCAGGATATTTTCAAAGCATTTGAATCAACTCAAAGAGATTCTCAATGGCATGAGCGTGTATGAGCAAATTCACCATATTCTGAATCAATTCAGCATCATGGATGCCATGTCCGGTAACAAGGCCTTTGAACAGGACCTGACGGCCTTTTTGGATCTGGCCAGATCCTTTGAGGGCCGGGGCGTGGATTTCCTGGCTCACCTCGCCCTTGAGAAGGCCCAGGACCGCTACGACCGTGCCGCAGAAAAGGTCTCCCTGATGACCATGCATGCCGCCAAGGGGCTGGAGTTTCCCGTGGTTTTTGTCGCTGGTTGTGAAGACGGCCTCATTCCTTACCAGAGAAAAAAAGGTGAACAGGGAGATCTCCTCGAAGAAAGAAGGTTATTCTATGTGGCCTTAACCCGGGCGCAGGAAAAGATCTATCTGACACATGCCAAAAGAAGACTATGGTTTGGCGAGAGAACTTTGCAGTATACTTCCCCTTTTCTTGAGGCCGTTCAAGAAGATCTAAAAGAATACAGGAAACCTTTTTCAGCAAGACCAGCGCGCAAGAAAGAGGATTCACAACTGAGCCTTTTTGAGGTTTGATATTGGAACGAATTTAGTTCATAAGGATAATCACGAAAACACGAAAGAGGGAAAACACGAAAGAAGTGACAAATTCCAAGGCCCAAAGTTTCCGCCTCAGGCGGAAGAAATATCAAAACGAAAATTCCACAGTTTGGACGAGATCGTTGGGATCTGATTTGATCCGCCTACAGTGGAGATTTTGTCATTTGAGCTTTTTTGATTTCGTGATTTCGTGTTTTCGTAGTTTCGTGTTTTCGTGATTGGCTTCTTGGTTTTTTGGTCCCGGCTTGGAGTTTTGATTGCGGTATGAAAGACAAACTAATTGACAAAATAAAGCTTGAAAACGGCCTGACCCTGGAACTTTACGACCGCTCAAGACCGGTGGCCGGAGACAGGTGGCTGGTCTCTTTTGTGGCTCGCATAGATGTTGAGGTCAGGGCAGAATACTTTCAAGGCGAGCACTCACCAGGCATCTCTTTTGATGTCATACGGGCGGCAGTGGCCAATAAGGTCGCCTACCGCCATGAGAAGACTCGTAACTTTATTGCTGAAACCAAAAAAGACGAGGTCTTCGATGGGCTAAAGGAGCGCTTCCTGGCGGCAAGCCTTGCCTATCTTTCGAACCCTGACTTCCCTCGTAAACTGATCCTGATGCAATATCAAAAGGCCCGGGGGCAAGTAATGAACTGGAAGCCCCAATAGCCCCACCTCCTTTCTCCTTCTGGTCCTTTGCCAAGTTCTAAGGACTCACCCGAAGCATCTGCCCCACCATGATCAGGGAGCCTCGGATTCCGTTGAGTCTTTTCAGCGTGACCACTGGCACTCCTTTTCGTCTGGCAATATGGCTTAAAGTATCGCCCGGTTGAACAACGTAATAACGATCAGAAGCCTTCTTCATGCGGCGGGAGGCTGTGCGGGTGAGTTGTTTCAAAACAGTAGTCATCCTGGAAGCCAGCCCGGATGGAACCTTAATCGTGTAATGCCCGGCGGGCAGATAGCAGTTAAGTATCTGCGGGTTGAATTCTTTGAGGACTTTAAAGTCCGTACCCAGGGCACGGGCAACATCCTTTATATGGAGCTGGACCGGGATTTTGACCGGTACTGTATCGCACTCAATAGGCCTGTATACCTGTTCGTGTGTTAGCCTGTATCCATAGGTTTTCGGATTTTCCATGATAATCTTGATAGCCGCGATGCGGAAGATAAATCGCTCAGTCTCCAGAGGCAGGTTGAGCCTGTAATAGCCGGTGACTTTCTGCTTCTCTATTTCTTTTTTCAGGCGGGTTTTGCCGCAATTGTACCCGGCTAGTGCTAAGGTCCAGGTACCGAACATATCCTTAAGGCGCTTAAGGTACTTAAGGGCTGCTTCAGTAGAGTGCTCAAAACTCAGCCGTTCGTCCACCATGTGGTCCTTGCGAAGGCCATTGCCTCGAGCGGTGCGCGCCATAAACTGCCATGGTCCGATGGCTCCCTGACTGGATCGGATATGGGTGAGAAGAGAACTCTCAGCCACGGCAAGGTACTTCAGGTCATCAGGCATTCCCGCCTCAGCGAGCTTCTTTTCAATGTGTGGGAAATAACGTCCCGCCCGCTTAAGCCACATGAAAACCTGGGCCCGGTCCCAGACAGCTATGGTAAATTCTCGGTCCAGCATTTCCCGGACACGGCGGTTTTCAAGTGGCATTGGCTCACCGCACAGGCTTACGGATTCAGGAAGCGGAAAGTTATCAAAGACCGGATAAGCGTTTTCCTGGGCGGGAAAAGCGAAGGATGGAAGGAGCACCATCATGGAAATGAGAGCCATGAGAGAAACGGTCACTCGAGAAAACAAGGGTAGTGCACGCATAACGTACTCCAATCATAGATGAAGGTGCTGCGTGGTTTGGGAAAACGCGACCCCTCTCAAAAGGGTTGTCTCAAAGTCTAATATCATCGCAATCACTCTGCTATCATATAGCGAATTTCGTGCCAGGATTCTATTTTTTACAGGAATCTAAAATGACAATAATATCAACCCGTTGGATTACTGCTTGTCAATAGCGAGGGTGTTAACCTGGGCGAGGACTACATAAGGGAATTTGGAAGAGCGTCAAACTCCTGACAGGGCATACCTAACCCGGACAAGCCGGAACCAAAAAGAAGTGCCTAAAATGTCTAAAGTGAACTAAAGTGCCTAAAGTTAAGGACTGCGCTTTCAGCGCAACTTGTTTTTAAGACTGACCACGCCGAAGGCGTACACATTAACTTTAGCTCACTTTAGACACTTTAGGCACTTTAGCTCACTTTTTGTTGAACATGGCAAAAGATTTTCTGCCAGAAAAAACACGAATTCTATCATTAACGGACTAATGTCCTTGTCTCAGAAACTTATTGGTCGGACAGACTCTCACCAAAGACTCTACAATGCTCGATTCTGGTAAGCCTGGTTTGAACCACCTGGTGCATTAATTCGTCGTCCCCTTCCACAAGCACAGGGATATAGTTCTTAGTTAGGCCTTTGAGGTGTCCTGTGGCCCTGTCCCGCTGTCCTTCAATTAAGACTTCAAATGTTGAACCAATGAACTTTTCGTAAAACTTCCTGCGCTTGGCCTCTCCGATGGAGCGCACATGTTGGCACCTCTTTTTGATTGCTTCCGGCAGCACCGGATCTCGAAAGGCCGCAGCAGCGGTTTGCCTCTGCATGGAAAAGGGGAACACATGAAGATAGGCAATTGGGAGTCGCTCAATCAGGCGACACGTGTTTTCAAAGGCCCTTTCAGTCTCTCCCGGAAATCCTACTAGTACATCAACACCTATGGACACATCAGGCATCAGATTGATGATGTGGTGAACCATGTCTCTGTAGAATTGTGAGCTATAGGTCCGATTCATGCCCTTGAGCACCTTGTCGTCTCCGCTCTGTAAGGGAATATGGAGATGTGGACAAATACGCCTGGAGCTTGCCAACTGCCCAATGAGCTCTTCTGACAATTCGGTAGGTTCGATGGAACTCAGGCGCAATCGTTTCACCCCTTGGTCGGTGTCGATCAACTGCATTAGCCTGCTAAACGAGGTGGCTGGAGTGAGATCTTGACCGTACCGGCCGATATTGATTCCGCAAAGGACGGCCTCTGCGTATCCGCGCTCTTTCAGGCTCCTTATTCTTTCCATAACAATTTTTGGTGTCAGGGACCGGCTCCGGCCGCGTGCATAGGGAATAATGCAGTAGGCACAAAAGGCGTCGCAGCCGTCCTGGATTTTTAGAAAGGGACGCGTTCGATTCCCAAACCTGGTGACAGGGAGGTCCTGAAACGGGCGGGGAGCTGAGAGATCTTCAATAAGGGTCATAGCAGGCCCATGGTCCTTGTGACGGCTGATCAGTCGTGGGATCTGGTCTTTGAAGGCGTTCCCTACGACACAATGCACGCCCGGCATGGAGCTGAAAATCTCGGGGGCTATTTGAGCATAGCAGCCTGTGACCATCACAAAGGCTCCTGGATGGTTGCGGATAACTTTTCTTGTAGCCTGCCTGGATTGCATGGCTGCCTTTCCAGTGACCGTGCAGGTGTTGATAATACAAAGATCTGCCATAGCCCCTTTGTCTGTCAGGCGCCAACCCCGGTTTTGCAGTTGCTCGGAAATCGCTTCTGATTCATAGCGGTTTACCTTGCATCCCAGGGTGGTGATGGTGAAAGACTTCATCTCATAAACACCGTGAACCGTGAACCGTGAACCGTAAATCGTAGATCGTAGATCGTAGATCGTAGATCGGATAACGAATAACAAATAACGAATTCAGGCGATTCACCGGAGGATGGAAGAGTAAGTCAAGCTAGTCAATAACGTCCC
>DAOVEU010000398.1:0-2715 GCA_030668805.1 Desulfobacterales bacterium | reverse complement strand
AGGTATAAACCCCATATCGAGCAGCCGCTGTCCGGCGACGCCCTCCGTATTTACCTTCACAATGCGGCACTCATTGCCTGGCTTCATCTGATCCAGGGTCATTCTGTCTTCCTCTCCCTCCTTTGGGTTTATTGGGTTTATTGAGTTAACCCTGGCCCAGACCTGGACTACAGGCTTGGCAGACCCTGGCCCAGACCTGGACTATAGACTTAGAAGACTGATTCGAGCAGGTCGCGCCAGGGCGGGCACAACAAACACACTTATATCGGTGACACCATGATTTTATGAGCGATCCCGGCCCCGATAGCCAGACGCGTGTCACCGGATGCTACTAAAAAAGGTCCTGGGACCCCCTTTCTGATTACCTCAATTTCTGATCCGACGTTCAATCCCATGCTGGCCAGGCGTTGGTGCATCCCCCTCCCGCCTGCCAGAGAAACGATACGCGCTCTTTCCCCCGCGCACGCCATAGCCAGCGGCATAGCGGGCGTCGTGACCGCATCAATCTCCTGATCCTTTTTGTCGTCAAACAAGTCATAAACAGCCACACTTTGTTTCATAATCACTCCTTACTTATCGCACCCCGAAAATCGTATCGCCCTATTGAAAGGACACCGATTCGCAGTGTCTTGGAATACCGAGGTATCGGGCGCTATATTAATTGCAGTTCATTCTCATTAGTCCGCCATGCTGATTTTGTCAAGAAAAAAAATGCAACAAGACGCTTGCGCCGGAAAAATTCAGCAATGGACTTGCTGAGGAAGTATTTTTGCTTGACAAAAAAGGTTGTTTGTTGTAATTGCAGCTCTATTAAAGTTACCCTCCAGACCCCACCTCGCGGTGACGCCCTTGCCTTCGGCCAGTCCTTATGCTAATAGAACGTCTCGGAATTTCTGTAGGCGTTTACAGGTTCAGAGTTCACCGTTCGGAAGTCAGAGATCAGAAGTCAGAGATCAGAAGTCAGAGATCAGAAGTCAGACCTCCGACCTCTGATCTCTGATCTCTGATCTTTTAACTGAACCCTGAACCTCTCGCGCAGCGCAGGCGCTTGCGCCGCGTGGAACCGTGAACCCGTGAACGGTTACAAACAAATGGAGGTGAATCAATGGAAATAACAAGGAAGCAATATACTGTTGATCTGAAGTTTGACGTGGACGGTGCAATCGGGACCATTGCGCTGAACCGCCCGGAAAAAAGGAATGCCCTTTCTCTCGAACTACTACAGCAGTTGAGTTCCTTGCTTACAAGCATAAGTCAGAACAACGATATAAGAGTTGTCATTATGAAAGGTGAAGGCAAGGTCTTTTCTGCCGGTCATGACATTTCTCAACTGGTGGGCCGGGAACTGACTTACTACAAAGCGATCTTTGACACTTGCATTGAGGTCATGGAGAAGATTCAGCGCCTCCCACAGCCGGTCATCGCCCAGGTTCATGGTGTGGCCACTGCAGCCGGTTGTCAGCTCGTGGCCGCCTGTGATCTGGCTGTAGCCGAGGAAGGTACGCTCTTTGGAACGCCCGGTGTGAAGATCGGGCTCTTTTGCAGCACGCCTGGCGTTCCCCTGGTGAGGGCTATAGGTAGAAAACGGGCCCTCGAGATGCTGCTGACCGGACGTATGATCTTGGCGGAGGAAGCAGAACAATATGGCTTAATCAATAAGGTCGTTCCTCCCGATCAACTGGCTGCAGAGACCAAGGCCTTGGCCGAAAAGATTGCTGAAGCCAGTTCCCTCATCCTGAGCATGGGCAAGGAGGCATTTTACACCCAGGTCAATTTAGCCGACTTCCAGGCCTACGACTATGCCAAGCGAGTCATTGTCACCAATCTTTTTGCCGAGGATGCCAAAGAGGGGCTTTCTGCCTTCCTGGAAAAGAGAAAACCGATCTGGAAAGGAAAGTAATATGTAATGGGCTAGCCCTTAATGTCAGGCGACATAGTTGGTGGTCAAATTCGGAATAAATATTGATTTTTTTGGCATCCTTCATGAGTCAGTTTACACTTTTTCCTGGCATTTTGGTTGCATTCAGGTTTCAGGTGTCAGGTGTCACGTGTCAGGAGTGAGACGGGCAGAACCTGAAACCTGACACCTGACACCTGAACACTGAAACCCGGCCTTCATTTCGAAGAAAGTGTAAACTACTTTTGCTCGATTTTGAAAGATGCCATTTTTTTCAAGTGGCTAACCTTCATGCGCGTGCTTCACAAGGTGCCCCAGTTCAGGGAAGATGAGTTCTTTGCAGGCAAGCTTGCAGGCCTTGAGACTTCCTGGGACGCAAAAGACCAGGGTTTGACCGATCAGGCCTGCTGTGGCCCTGGAAAGGAGGGCAGCCGAGTCGATTTCTTCATAGCTCAACTGTGTAAAGAGGGACCCAAAAGCAGTGAGCTCTTTGGTGAACATGGGTCGGATTGCCTCGATAGTCACATCACCAGAGCTGATCCCCGTGCCTCCAGTCACGAGAATTGCATGAGGGCTATGCTCCTGAATGACCGTGCGGATCGTATCGGCAATCATATCCTTGTTGTCAGGGATCATCTCGTGAAAAACCACTTTATGCTTTTTCTTCTCGGCCCGTTTTTTCATCCAGTGTCCGCTCTTGTCATCGGTAAGGCTGCGGGTGCTGGACACAGTCAGAATTGCAAGTACAAGTGACCTTGGAGCATGGGCCTTGTGTTCTTTCGTACTCATGGTGGATACTTTCCTGGGTTGAGCGCCTA
>DAOVEU010000399.1:0-2701 GCA_030668805.1 Desulfobacterales bacterium | reverse complement strand
ACGGCCCGCATCCCGGCCTCTCTGGCAGCCTGGGCCACAGCCTCTTCAAAGAGATACATGTCGCAGAAAGTGGTCGTGCCTGAAAGGATCATTTCAGAACAGGCAAGGCGACTCCCTTGATAGACAATATCAAAGGTGAGCTTAGCTTCAGCAGGGAAAATATAATCATTAAGCCATGTCATGAGGGGCAGGTCATCAGCCAGGCCTCGAAAACAGGTCATGGCCGCATGGGTGTGGGTGTTCACCAGACCCGGCATGATGATCCCGCCTTGGGCATCAATGGTTTTTGCGGCCTGGAACGAGGCAGTCAAGGCATCTTCTGTTTCCACCTCGACAATCCGATCTGCCGACACAGCCACGGCCCCCCTTTCAATCAGGGTATCCTCGGGGTCCATGGTCAGGACCGATCCGTTTCTGATTAGTATATCAATTGATTCCACGATCACTCAACTTTTCCACGACCCCCCTGATGATGGCCCGAAGGCGGGGTGCTGTTCGCTCGGCAGCGGCGATGATCTCCTCTACCCGAGCGGGCTTCAAATGATCCGGAAGATTCATGTTGGTAATGACCGAAAACCCGAGGATCGCCATCCCGCCATGGACCGCTGCAATCACTTCGGGGATCGTAGAGAGCCCCACGGCATCCGCCCCAATGGTTTTAAGAAACCGAATTTCAGCGCCGGTCTCAAGAGAGGGGCCAGGGAGCCCCGCATAAACACCTTTCTGGACCCGGATATTGTTTTCGAGGGCAGCCTGTTCGGCCAGAGCTATCAGCCCGCGGTCATATACTTGAGACATGTCAGGAAACCGCGGCCCCCACTCATCCACATTCGGCCCGATTAGCGGATTGTTGCCCGTAAGATTGATGTGGTCGGTGATGACCATGATGTCACCAGTATCAAACAGGTGGTTAATCCCGCCTGCTGCATTCGACAATATAAGTGTCTTGACCCCTATCATCTGCATGACCCGTACAGGGAGGGTGATTTCTTGCATGCTGTATCCTTCATAATAGTGAAACCGCCCCTGCATGGCCATGACTGCCTTGCCTGCCATGTTGCCAAACAACACCCTCCCGTGGTGGGTTGGAACCGTAGAGATCGGGAAGTGAGGTATGTCTTTGTAATCAAATGATATGACGTTGTTCATGTCGTCCGCCGTGTCACCCAGGCCGGTTCCGATCAGCAATCCTATCAGCGGCTGGTCTACGATCTTGCCCCGAACAAACTCAGTGGCCTCAAGGACTTTATTTTTGAAAGATTCCATGATAAGGTTCCCTCCGGGAAAAGTCAGAACGAACCTTAGAACATATGACAAACATCGGTCAAACGGAAATTGATTCCCATTATTCAGACGGGATCATTACTGAGTTCTTACCGGCGTCAAAAATCCCCCCCCGCCCCCCTGGCCCAGACCCTGGCCCAGACCGGGTTTTTCTCTCCGGTGCATTCTCCAGGTTCTGTCGCGCCCCTGGCCCAGACCGGGTTTGCTTTGCATCAGCATTTTCGATTCGCTGTCGCACCAGGGCGGGCAGGGCGGGCCGGGTTTTTCTTTCGGAGGCGTTGTCCAACTTTTGTCGCGCCAGGGCGGGCCCTTTACTAAAGGGGAGCGGGAGGGGATTTTAGAAGACAAAGGCCACAAAAGTCGTATTGGTAAGAATCTGGTAATGCACCCATTCAGATCAACTTTTGAGGGTGAAGAACATGGCTGAGCTGCTGACCAAAACTGGTGTGGTAAAAGCGATCCAGGGTCGCATGGCCCTGGTAGTGACCAGACTGGAACCCGTGTGCGAGACTTGCAAGGCCAAGGATGCCTGCACCTCTCTTGGGGGTGGTGGCGCCAATGCGGAGATAAGGGCACGCAACACTGTCGGGGCTGAGCCTGGCGATGTTGTGACCATCAGTATCAGGGGTTCTTCCTTGCTAAAGGCGTCATTCTTCGTCTATATGTTACCTATCCTTGCCATGGTAGGAGGCATTGTTCTGGGACATTTGCTATCCAGGCTGATTTCCGTTGATGAGAATATTCTTGTGGGCCTTTTTGGCCTGCTTGGCTTTTTGGGCGCATTCGTATGGTTGAAGAAACAAGGTGATAAGCTTTTCCGCAAACAGGAGTTTATTCCCGAAATCATATCAAAGAAGACCCCTCAAAAGACAATACCACCTACAGATTTTACCTGCTCCGTTGAATAATGGTTTCATTACCAATTCTGATGGTTTCGTAAAAAGTCTCAACAAGTTGTCATTCTCAAAAAACCTTGCCCATGCTGTATAACTTCCGCAACAGGCCAGACCCATTCCAGGCGTCGAAAAAGGATTTTATTGACATTTGCATGCATAAGAAATAAATGTGGGAGGCACCGTGCCCACCCCGTATGGCTACCGCAACAGGACAGACCTCGATATGGCTATTAGATGTGTGCCACAGCTCTTTTGTGCAGCCTCAATACTTTTTAGCATCTTTGTACAAGTACACATCACACTGGCGGCAACTGCCAGTGAGACCACACATTATGCCACCAGTTTCTTCTCTCTCACCGACCTTGAACGCGTGAAACAGGTTAATCGGGAGCTCTCCAAGATTCTGCTGACCTATCCAACAATAGAGGTTTTCAACGTAACGTGTGTACCGGTCACATCCAAGGGGAAAAAATATTTCCGTAGTATTGTTGTTACAGACCAAAAGGGGCTGTATGCACTGA
>DAOVEU010000073.1:0-7463 GCA_030668805.1 Desulfobacterales bacterium | reverse complement strand
GCTGCCTGGGCTTCACCATGGTTTGGATAAGGCGAAGTTCCCGATCTTAACAATTGGCCCGCAACATGGTTGCCTGCTCTGGTATTTGGTAGCTGTTCAACGATCTTTATGATTCGCACCGAATACTCGAGCAGCCTTTCTTCCAAATCATATGTCTGTTTCTTCATCTTTCCCCGTTCAACGTTCGATGTTGGACGTTCGATGTTCGATGTTCATCTTTTTCAGTCCCTCCTAGGCAAAAACAACTTAGCGTTTATGGGGGTTCATGGGTGTCCTCTGTGCCGCGATGTTCGGCTTTCAGAATCGTCAGTGCGGTAGTACCTCTCTTTATGGAAGGGAAAATATCGATAGTGGAGAGAGGACTAAAGGTTTGATGCAGACTCATTAGAAGTCTTACATGCGTCGAGGAATTAGGACTCCCACAGCGCATCACGCAGTCCAGACATTCGCTCAATACGTCGGCAGACTGCAGCACGAAAAACATCCTCATTCCCCCATATCTCAACGCCTTCCTTAGCGCGAGTGATGCCCGTGTATGCAAGTTCTCGAGTCAATAGCGGAAAATCCTTGTCAGGCAAAAGCAGGAGCACTCTATCAAATTCTGATCCCTGGCTCTTATGAACGGTCATGGCATACACCGTTTCGTGTTCGGGCAGCCTGAGCGGATGGAACTTTCTTACAGTGCCGTCTGCAGCCGGAAAAAATGCGCGAAGATCATTGTTTGCTGCACAATCCGGCAGAACTATCCCCACATCACCATTGAACAGCCGAAGATTATAGTCATTGCTCGTAATCAAGATCGGACGGCCAGGATACCAGCTTTTGCCAGGATCTATAAGTCCTTCCTCCGTCAGGATTTGCTCGACCAATGCATTTAGATTGATCACCCCGTAAGGGCCTTTTCTAAGGGCACACAGAATCCGGAATCGGTCGAATAGCTGAAAAACTTCCCACACGTCACCAGCCTGCAAGTAATCTGCAAATTCTCTTACAACCATGTCCTTCATGGCCAGGGGCAAACCAGTAGATTGGGGCAAGTCTCGCCACTTAATATCCCCATATTTCCCTTCCCTCAGAAGTGTTACCGCAAGATCATCATCCCCGGCGTTTACTGCACGGCTCACCGCACCGATACCGCTGTCACTCCCAAAGCGAAAGCTTTTCTGAAGCTGGACAATACAGTCTTGAATCCCCAACTCTGCTTCGCCATTCAACTGTGTACGGATCTCATATCCGGTAACCTTTTTGACACTTTCGCAGAAACGCCTTGAAAAGCTGTGCACATTGCCAGTATCACATATATCCCCAAGGACGGCGCCCGCCTCCACTGAAGCGAGCTGGTCTTTGTCTCCCAAAAGTATCATTCGGGCCTGCGGGGGAAGTGCCTGGATAAGCTTGGACATCAAAGCCAAGTCTACCATTGAAGCCTCATCCACCACAACAACGTCAACCGGCAGCCTATTTTGGGCGTTGTGACGAAAATAAGGTGACTCTGGAATGCTTCCAAGCAGCCGGTGTATGGTTGAAGCCTCCTCCGGTATTGCCTCCTTGATACTCTCTGGACAATTTACCTCACCTTTGGCACACTTGATTGCCTCCTGCAATCTGGCGGCAGCCTTGCCCGTAGGGGCGGCAAGGGCTATTCGGAGCTTTCTTGAGCTGGCCCCGTTAGAGACTTTAGATCGTAATATCCCTGAACGATTATTATCCGGCAGGTCTCTAACGGGGCTGGCCTGTTCAATAATCAGTACCAGTATCTTTGCAACTGTTGTGGTTTTGCCTGTTCCGGGGCCTCCGGAAATAACGCAGAATTTTTTGACCACCGAGGTAAAAGCAGCAACTTTCTGCCAGTCCGGTTCTTCGGTCTTGCCGGTACCAAAAAGCCGTTCCAATCCTTCTTTTAGAAGTGTCTCATCAATATCCTCCTCGCCATCACTAACCCGTTTCCTGATCAGATTCGCCAGTTCTTGTTGATAATTCCAGTATCGGTAAAGGTACAACCCTGATCTGTCATCGAGGATCAGGGGTTTGTATTCACCCGGTTTTCCAACCACAGGACTTTCTCTCAGCTTTTTGAGCCACGCGCCCAATTTGGGGCAGGCAACAGGGTCCCGCCCATCTTCTCCCTCCAGCAATTGCTTTCCTTCCAATCTGGAAAGGTCAAGGCAGATGTGGCCCTGTCTTGTGTAACTGCTCACTATCGCTGCTGCAAGCAACAGTTCCGGAACGCAGGTTCCAGCAAGCCTCCCAATAAAACCGGCAAAATGCATGTCAAGGTCAGAGAGAATCCCGCTATCGTAAAGACGAGTTAGATCTTCCTTTTTCACCATGTGACCATTCCTGCTTGATCAATCAGGTTCTTGGATAATTCGTTTATGAACGCTACAGGCGGCATGTCCCTGTAAATGCCAAACTCCGGCCCCCTGCCCGGATCCACTCCGCGAAGGAATATGTAATAGATCCCTCCAAAATGCGTCTCATACTTGTAACCAGGCAGCCGAAGGTGCAGGTATTGGTTCAGGGCCAGCACATATATGTGATACTGAAGAAAATAAAGCTCCTTTTCCATGGCTACTGCCAAGGCTTCCTGGCCATAATCCTCCACTCTGGTACCAAGAAAATTTGATTTCCAGTCCACGAGGTAGTAACGGCCCTCGAACTGAAAAACCATATCCATGAATCCCTTCATGAATCCCTTAACTGGCGCAAAATCCAACTGTTCAATACGCACAGGAAACTCGGCTGGAAGTTCACGACCGGCGTGTTTTGCAAATAGACTCTTCAACTCTTTCGGTGAGATTGATTTAAATGGAAAATAAAACTCTAACTCGTTGAGCCGATCCTTGTTCTGGATGCGCGACAAGGTAAAATCTTTTTGGGCCGGATCAAGGGGAACGGAAAGGACTTTTTGAATCATATCACAGAGCGTTTCTTGCCACTTGGGTTCAAAACCGTATTCCACAAGTTTATCTGCTACCAGTTTTTCCATCAAGGAAGTATCTTCTTGCGCGAAATTCAGGTGCTCGAATATGTCGTGCACAAGTGTTCCTGCCTTTGTGCCTCTGGGAAAGGAAAAGATACCCGCAGGCTCTTGTTCGACGACTGATTGTTCCAAAATCCTTTCGTCATACCGGTCAGGAAGAAGGCTTATTGCATCACGATCGGCTATCTCCGGACCGTGCCGCTGGCCGGATACCAGAGACGAAAAGCTTGATATGCGCCAGGAACGATCTATTTGTCCTGAAAATTTCCGGCAGGTAAGTTTTACTCTCTTGCCCACAGATGGTGAATATGCTTTCCCTGCTTCCATCGGCATTTCAGAGAGGCTGATAGTGCCGCCACTCTTTGATACAACCGTCTCCAGGTCCGCAAGAACATCCTCATCACTCAAACCAATAAACCTTTCTTCGATTGCGCTTAAAACATCGCCTTCCCATGACTCCGGTTGATGAAAGAGATACACCGGGGCCGAGCTCTCAGCCTCATTGAAACGACCCCAGACGAGGTAACAGCGATTCTTTGCCCGCGTTAAAGCCACATAGAGTAGCCTCACGTTCTCTGCTAGCTGTTCCTTTTCCGCAAGCACACGGTTTTCATCCATCTTTTCAGAGCCAAGATCGAGGGTTGGCCGCATGTTGTCGCCTTCATCGTGAAACGTAAAAGGATCTCCTGGATTCCTCATCCTTGAGCCGCCCCACGCAAAGGGACAAAATACCACAGGATACTCAAGGCCCTTGCTCTTATGGATGGTAACGAGTTTTACCGCATTCTCATCACTTTCCAAACGGAGCTGATGTTCTTCTAACCGCGGTGTATTTGGATCTCTCTGTTCCGAAAGCCACTTCAAGAGTCCTGCCATGCCAAGGGCTCTTTCAGTAAATGCCTGATGAAGGACTTCCGAGAGATGCAGCAGGTTCGTATTGCGACGTTCTCCATCGGGAAAGGACATGAGGCGGGTCAGGATTTTTTCTTCTAGCAGTAAGGACCGGAACATCCGGATAAAACCTCTTTTGTTCCACAGATCGTGCCATGCCTTGAATTTGACAAGCCATTCTTCCCATCCGGTCTCATTTTCCATCAAACTGTCCAGACCTTCTCCTTTGACGCCCATCATATTTGTTGCCAGGGCCGCTTTGAGGAGTTTCTCATGGTTTGGCTCAGCAATGCCGGCCAAAACCCTCTCTATTTCCATGGCTTCGTGGGAATCGAAGATGTTGCCTGTGCTGTAGAGAACGCTGGGGACATTAAGCGCAGAAAGGGCTTGCTGCATTAGGCGTGCCTCAGCATTTGTCCGCACCAGGACGGCAATGTCTTCTTCCCTTAGCGCTCTTTTCCCTAAGAGAGTTTTATTCTTTCTGGCAAGATTGAGAAGTCGTGAGATTTCCGCCGCCACAGCCGTGGGAATCAGCTCCCGTCCTAATGTCTTGGTAATCGGCTTGTCGAGTCCTGTTGCTTTCTGTGCATCTACAAACCACAACTGGAAAGGCGGTTCGGACTCCCCATCTATCCTGAAAACTTCGCGCTCCTTCTTTGTTGCTGGCGAAGCCGGTTGAAACGGAATTTTGTCGTACACAAAGGGAAGGTCTGCATTGGCAAACATGGTATTTATTGCGCTGATCAAATCGGGCTCGGATCGCCAGTTCTCCCCCAGGGTGTACCGGGATTCTACAGTTGTCGCTGCGTCCATGTAGGCAAAGACATCAGCGCTGCGGAAACTGTATATGGCTTGCTTGGGATCGCCAATAAGAAAGAGGATGCTGTTTTCGTCACCAAAAGCTTTCTTGAAAATGGCATACTGAACCGGATCCGTGTCCTGGAATTCATCTATCAGGGCAGCTTTGAATTTCATCCTCATGGCTTTTGCGAGCTTTTCTCCACCCTTGTCATATAGGGCTTGGTGAAGTCTGAGCAAAAGATCGTCAAAAGACTGGATGTTCTTGTCTGCTTTTCTCCTGGCAAGCTCAGCTTGCATGTACCGGAATAACTCCACTCTTAGCCCGAGGAGGCGTTGTTCGAAAACCCTCTCGAGCTCCTCCTGTTTTTCTTTTAGCGTTTCACAGAGTTCAAAGAACGGGTGAGCCGGAGGCGAATAATTTTTCTTCACTGCCCCTTCGAGTTCGCTTGAGGTAAACTTCTTAAAACTCGTGAATAAGACTGGATTATTGCCCCCCGACTCCACATAATCGTCCATACTCTGAATCCAGCCCCGGATGCTGGTCTTTCTGTATTTGTTTCTGTTTAGACCTTTATCGGTTGTAAGGATATCTTCTATGTCGGCTTTTGCCGATCGCCATATCTGGCGAACCTGGTTGAAGGCTTCACGAAATTCCTGTTCTTGCAAAGAAGAATCAGGAGTTTGAACTTGAGGAATAACCTTCAGGTATGGCTGGCCGACCTTATCTCCAAGCAGAGAAAGGAGACCGTCCGGGCAGACGTTGCTGTTAAGGGTATAATGAATGAAAAGGGGAGAAGCGTTGTAGAAATGTTTGCGCCAGAAATCATCAACAATTTCCCTTTTGAGATTTTCCTGGTCGGTTACCAGTTCGGTATCAAAAAGGCTGCCACTTTCAAAAGCGTTCTCATGGAGCATCCTTCTGCAAAACCCGTGTATGGTAAATATAGCGGCTTGATCAAAATCCCGCACTGCCTCTTTGAGGCACCTTACTGCAGCCTTTGAATCCTTATGTTTTTTCGCCAGTTCATTGAGGAGGTTATCTTGACTGTGACCCGTAGCGAATGCTTCTATGGCTTCCCTCAGCTTACTGCGAATCCTGTGTTTCAACTCCTCTGTGGCAGCTTCGGTAAAGGTGACCACGAGTATCTCTTCTACGGAAAGTTTTTTCTCCAAGACCAGCCTGAGAAAGAGCCCCGTAATGGTGTAGGTCTTTCCCGTACCGGCGCTGGCCTCGGTCAGATTTGTTCCTTCAAGGGGAGCGTTTAAGAGATCAAAGTGTTTGATTTTTGTCATGTTGTACGAGTTTTCGAAAAAAATTTGGGCATCCTTCATTCCTCGGTTTACAGTTTTCAAGAATGCGGGTGCCAAGAGATAAATTCTTTTGTTCGTACTTTTTGGTGTCAGGTGTACTTTTTGGTTTCAGGTGTCAGGTTTCAGGTGTCAGGTGCAAGAAACACTGAAACCTGAAACCTGAAACCAGGTGTCAGGTGTCAGGTGTCAGGTGTCAGGTGTCAGGAACTGAAAAAGCAAGACCTGAAACCTGAACACCTGCCCGCCATTGCCAGACATGCCGGCATATAAGCTGAATGCTGTCTCAGGCGTTGGCAGGCGGGCTGAAACCTGAACACTGGTCAATAGGTGTAAACTACTTTGTGGCGAAAATGAAGGATGCCAAAATTTGACACAAAATTTTACCTCACTACGCTCTTATGTCCTTCTGGTGCCTTAAGAGCGGTTCGAAGGCGTCTATGCCAATCTGCTGAAATTCCGAATCGAGTGGATCGGTGTTACCAAAACAGAGTTGATAGTAGGCGTCTTCGCACTCACCTCGGTGATAATCGCTTCCCGCCCAAGTGGTACGGGCCTTGAGCAGAGCTTCTTCTTCAGACTTGTTTCGTTCCAGAACCATTTGGGCATATTCCCAGGAAGATTTCGGAAAGAAATGAACAGGCCTTATGAGACCCTCCCAGTACTTCTCCAGGAGCTTGCCAAGAATCTCTTCGCTGTCTTCCACCGGGGAATATTCCCAGGCTATCCACACCGGTTCCGGGCCTGTGGGGCGCAAGCCTACCAGCATACTGGTCCGAGGATAATCATCAACCTTGAGGCAATTGAGTGCAAGGTGATGAATCCATACCTTGAGGCGGTCTTTGGGCTTTACCTTGGCATAACGGTATTGTATCAACCTTTCCGGGTATATAGCATCGATTCTCCCGGTTACCCTGAAACGTGATATGCTCAGGTCTATCTCAAGCGGCTCAAGCTTTGTCCCCTGCATGTTAGGCTGAGTCATTTCTACAAACCTTTTCACCCCATGACTTAAGCTGTCATATATGCATTCGCCTATGGTCCCATGTGGGAGCCCCCCTGAAGCCTTTGCTACGGGCAAGAAATCTTTAAGCTTTCGCCCCAAAAACTTTCTTTCCACCAAGCTTTGCTCCAGCAAGTACTTTTCCAGGCCCTTGACGTCAAAAGTTTCTCTCTCTTCCAGAATCGAGGCCCTTTCCTCAAGATAGATCCCAAGGCGTCTGTTGAGCAGAAACTTTGCCGGATTGCCAAAAAAGCTGCACAACCGGTCCAGGTCAACCGTTTTCCATTCTTGTTCCGGATCAGAAAGTCCTTTGGAAATAAACGGTATGGGAGCCTGCCGGGTTTTCAGAATGCACTCGGCTGCCTGGCAGTTTGCTTCGGAATAGGTGAATAATTTCTTGTTCTTTTTAAAATACTCGGGGCTGAAAGCCTGAAGACGGTGCTTTGTGATAATGTGGTCCAGGATCTTCTCCCCTTC
>DAOVEU010000111.1:0-6315 GCA_030668805.1 Desulfobacterales bacterium | reverse complement strand
TCCAGGACGAACATGATCTGGCCTTATTTCCTGCAGACATTGAGATCGTGCCTGATCGGCACGGCAGACCCATGGCATGCGGGTTGTGGACGAGTCAGATCGCTTCTGCCCCCTCGGTTTCGATTGCTCATACGGGTAATGTAGCCGTGGCAGTTGCCGGCAGACTGGCCCATGGCACAGGTGTTGGCATAGACATTGAGCGGATTGAGAGAGTGCTCCCCGAAGATGTGGTTCAATATGCCTTTTCTGAGCAAGAGCGCGTCCTTATTCCTGCGACTCCGGACGGATTGAGACAAGAGTGGACACTTCGTTTTTGGTGTGCCAAGGAGGCTGCGGGAAAGATTATCGGTTCGGGAATCATAGGGCAAACCGGCAATATCAGGATAGAAGAGCGCAGAATTGAATCAGGAAAAGTGACTGTCTCGGTCGAGGAGAAACTGGCTCGGAAGTTCAAGGACCTGAAAAAGAAAACGATCCGGGTCGCAACGTTCCAGAGTGATGGTCTGGTTGTCGGGATTTCGTGTTAAGATCTGTGAAACCCACCGACTTCAGCTCGCCATTTATGGCCTCGCGCAGTACAACCCGTTTCGCCGGTGGGGCTGGTTTGGCTTGTGGGAGCGGCTTTCTATCCGCGATTGTGGCCGTCGAGGTTTGAAGATTGACTTATCACTTGTTAATTGATACCTAACAAAATTGAGGAATTGCGAATTGAGGAATTAAGGAATTGAAGGTATTCTATTGATTTTAATCCCTGAATCCCTAAATTCCTGAATCTGATATGCCATATGGACACAAGATCGCACAGCCAAAACGCCACACTCGGGTGGTGGCGGCACAATGGAACACTCCCTTCATCCAGGGAGGAGACCCTCCAAGAGGCGATTTACGATATTCACCGGCCGGTCGCGATCGTGGCAAAGGACGGAAAGTATGCCCTTGCAGAGAGTGGCGTGGCACTTATGGGTGAAGGGGAAAACAATGCCGGTGGACTTCCCATTGCCGCGTATGTCCCGGCGTGCCCTCTCAAGAACCTGGGAAACGCCACTTTTTGTGCCAACTATGGTCTTGAATATCCGTATCTTGCCGGATCAATGGCCCATGGCATCTGCTCGGCCGAGATCGTGGAGGCCATGGGAAGGGGCGGGATGCTCGGTTTTTTTGGCGCGGCCGGCCTTCCGCTTCAGGCCGTTGAGGCAGCTATTGACCGCATTGCCTCTTCTCTTGGCGACCGTCCTTTTGGGTTTAACCTGATTCACAGCCCCAATGATCCGGATCTGGAAGCCGCCGTGGCGGACCTTTACCTTCGCAGGAATATCCGGCTCGTCGAGGCCTCCGCCTATCTCGATTTGACCTTGCCGGTGGTCCGCTACAGGGTACATGGCATCTACCAGGACCCTTCCGGGCGTATTATCACGCCCAATCGGATCATTGCCAAGGCTTCACGGGTCGAGGTGGCCTCCAAGTTCTTTGCCCCGCCGCCAGAGGAGTTCTTGAGGACCCTTGTGGCATCAGGGGATATCACAGAAGAGCAGGCCGGGCTTGCCGGCAGAATCCCTATGGCCCAGGACCTTACTGCCGAGGCGGATTCTGGCGGACACACGGACAACCGGCCGGCCATCACCCTGCTGCCGACCCTGCTGGCGCTACGTGATCGGCTGCAGGCCGAATACGGTTACGAGGAGCCCCTGCGCGTGGGCGCGGCAGGCGGAATCGCCACGCCTGCTTCTGCCTCAGCCGCCTTTTCCATGGGGGCTGCCTATGTGCTTACCGGGACCATTAACCAGGGCGCGGTCGAAGCCGGGACCTCTGACATGGTGCGCGAGATGCTTGCCGAGACTAAGCAGGCAGATATCACCATGGCCCCGGCGGCCGACATGTTTGAGATGGGGGTAAGAGTCCAGGTCCTAAAACGTGGGACCATGTTTGCCATGCGGGCCGCAAGATTATACGATATCTATCATAGGTGTGAGAGCCTGGAAGCCATTCCCCCAGCCGAGCGGAACACACTGGAACGAAGTATTTTTCGAGCCCCCCTTGAAAGAATCTGGGAAGAGACCAGGACCTATTTCCAGGAACGTGATCCACGCCAGATCGCGCGGGCTGACAGCGATCCCAAGCATCGCATGGCCCTGGTTTTTCGTTGGTATCTTGGCCAGGCATCACGCTGGGCCACTCTTGGGGACGCTTCTCGCAAGATAGATTGCCAGGTGTGGTGCGGCCCTGCCATGGGGGCATTCAATGCATGGGTCAAGGGCTCTTTCCTGGAAGACCCAAAGAATCGTCGTGTCGTGACTATTGCCCTTAATATCCTTTACGGCACGGCAGTGATTGTGCGTCTCAATTCGTTGCGGTATCAAGGGGTCTCTTTGCCACCGGAATGGGTCGTACTGAAACCACTACGGTTGGAAAAAATCATGGACATCGTCAAATAGCTAGTGCCTGTTCGTGCTTTGTATTTCGAGTTTTTGACGCGTGTAAATCAAGATTGTTGGTTATTGAGTTCAATTGCCAGGTGTCAGTGTTCAGGTTTCAGCTCTTTAGGTTTCTCGATCCTGACACCCGAAACCTGACACCTTTTCCCCAAACCTAATACGCAGCAGATGGGCATGGATTTCCTCATTGCCAATAGACGTGATTTACACCCTTTTTGACCGAAAAACAGGGTTTTCGGTCAACCACTAACTAAGGATCATTTGTAATGAAAAAGAACAAGCAGACAACTGAAGGTGGAGGAAATCCCCAGATTCCAGTTGCCATCATCGGTATTGGATGCCTTTTTCCCAAGGCCGAGAATCTTGGGGCCTATTGGGCGAATATCAAGAACCGTGTGGATGGCATTACCGATATTCCCAAGACCCACTGGGATCCTGACGACTATTATGATCATGATCTGGGCGCAAAGGACCGTACCTGTGCCAGGCGTGGCGGTTTTCTTTCGCCTGTGGAGTTTGACCCCCTTGAGTTCGGGATCTCACCGCGGGACATAGAGGCGATTGATACCACGCAGCTTCTGGGGCTCTTGATAGCCAGGGAGGCCCTTGAAGATGCCGGGTACGGCAGGAAACGGCAATTTGACAGGTCACGCACCAGTGTGATCCTGGGGGTGACCGGAGCACTGGAACTCGTCATCTCGCTGGGCGCGCGATTGGGTTACCCCCTGTGGCGCCGTGCGCTAAAGGAAGCCGGGATAGATGAGGCAACAACTGAGGACGTGGTTGAGCGGCTTGGCGACTCTTATGTAGGCTGGCAGGAGAACTCCTTTCCGGGCCTCCTTGGAAACGTGGTTGCCGGGCGCATTGCAAATCAGCTCGATCTGGGCGGGACCAACTGCGTGGTTGACGCCGCTTGTGCCAGTTCGCTAAGCGCGCTTCATCTCGCGAGCCTCGAACTGGCGGCCGGCCGGTCTGACATGGTGGTAACAGGCGGGCTTGACACCTTCAACCACATCTTTATGTATACCTGCTTCAGCAAGACCTTTGCCCTTTCTCAAGCCGGAGATGCCAGGCCCTTTGACCAGGAGGCAGACGGTACTATCCTGGGTGAAGGGATCGGTCTTGTGGTGCTAAAGCGTCTTGAAGATGCCAGGAGGGATGGGGATAAGATCTATGCCGTTATCCGCGGCCTCGGCACCTCCAGTGACGGCAAGGGCAACGCCATTTATACCCCGAGCAGGGAGGGACAGATCAGGGCCATGCAGCAAGCTTACCGCCTGGCCGGGGTGACTCCTGACACTATTGACCTGGTTGAAGCCCACGGGACAGGAACCAGGGTGGGGGATGAGATTGAGACAAAGGCCCTTGTGGACGTGTACCGATCCGGTCACAGGCAAGGGACCTGGTGTGCCCTGGGGTCGGTAAAATCACAGATCGGGCACGCCAAGGCAGCGGCAGGCGTGGCCGGACTGATCAAGGCCTCCACGGCCCTTTACCACAAAGTGCTGCCGCCCACCATAAAGGTTACCCGCCCGTTCAAAAGCGTGGCACCTGGAAACTCATCCTTTTACGTAAACATTGAAAAACGTCCCTGGATGCCGCGGACGGAGCATCCCCGCAGGGCCGTGGTGAGCTCTTTTGGCTTTGGCGGCAGTAACTTCCATTGTGTGCTCGAAGAGGATGAACGTGAAAAGCCGGGGATCGACTGGGACAACGATGTGCAGATCCTCGCATTCTCTGCCAATAGCAAGGATGATCTCCTGTCAGCCCTTGAGAAATGGCCTCTTGATCTCACCTGGGAAGAGATTGTATCCAGGGCCGCTGTGACACGGGGCGATTTTAGTCCTGAGCACGGTTTTCGTCTGGTCCTGGTCATTGAAAAGGGTGGCACAGATCCGGCAAGCAGCATTCGCCAGGCCCTTTCCCGGCTTTCCGGGCAGGAGGAAGATGCTCCCTGGCACACCCCTGATGGCGTCTATTTTGGCTCACAAGCAAATTCCGGAAAACTCTGTGTCCTTTTTCCCGGACAGGGGGCCCAGTACGTGGGCATGCTTCGAGACCTGGCCTGCCAGTTTCCCCAAATGCAGGATGCCCTCGCAGAGGCCGACACGGCTTTTTCGGAACACGGCAAAGGACACTCTGATTCACGGCTGAGTGACCATATCTATCCTCACCCGGAATTCAGCGATAACGAACGTCTCAAAAATGAAGATACCCTGCGGGATACGCGGGTGGCCCAGCCAGCGATCGGGGCGGTCAGTTTAGGGCTTTTCAGGATCCTGGAACACTTCGGTGTGGCTCCTGATGCGGTTGCCGGACACAGCTTCGGCGAACTCGTGGCCCTTTGTGTGTCTGGCCGTTACCAAACGACAACACTTCACAGCCTTTCTAATCTCCGCGGCCGGCTCATGGCCGGAAATGGCGGCCAACACGGCAGCATGCTTGCCGCACAGGCCGCGGCCGAGGATCTCGTGCATATTGTGCAAGCAAGTGGGCTTGATCTTGTCATTGCCAACAAGAATGCCCCTGAACAAACCGTGGTTTCCGGGCCGACCCATGAGATCGACCAGGCGGCCGGACTTCTTGGCGAGAAGGGGATCCGGCACAAGCGGCTCAACGTGTCTGCCGCCTTTCATAGCCCCCTCGTGTCGCATGCGCTAGCGCCGTTTAGCGAGGCCCTGGAAAACATCTATTTTTCAGCAGCCAGTATCCCGGTCTATGCCAATAGCACGGCCAGGGAGTATCCCCAGGATGAAGCACAGGCCCGTGAGGTGCTGGCCTCCCAGTTGGTGAGCCCTGTGGAGTTTGTGCAAGAAATTGAGAATATGTACGAGGCTGGGGTGCGGGTGTTTGTTGAAATCGGGCCGGGCCATACGCTGACCGGACTTGTCACGTCGATTCTAAAGGATCGAAGGCATACGGCCCTGGCAACCGATGCCTCAAGGGGTAAACGATCAGGGATCATTGATCTGGCACGCCTTCTTGCCCATCTTGCCTCGCTGGGTTTTGCGATTCAGTTGGATAAGTGGGAAGATGCCGCAAGAGAACCCACAGAGACCGATGAGAAGAAACCTGCCTTTACGGTCTCTATTTGTGGGGCGAACTACTTTAAACCAAAGCCGGCAAAGCCGGTCGTAAGGCCTGTTAGTAAACCTGTTAGTAAACCTGTTAGTAAACCTGTTAGTAAACCTGTTGGTAAAATAGACAGATCTGTAAAAGAGATTCCGCATACCGGAGAGACCACGATACCGATGAATAGAGCTCATGTTTCTGAGCATGTTTCGTGTCGTTGCCAGGAGGATCAGGTGGATAGAGTGAGCAGCCCTTCCGAACCGGCACAGTTGCAGACGGACAGGCGCCCAATGCCAGAGGCGACACACGAGGTCACAGCATCCCTGGCGGAGGCCTTGCGGCTTACCCAGAACAACATGGCCACGCTCGAGAGGTTTCAGGCCGAAACTGCAGAACTCCACCGTCAGTTTCTCGTGGGCCAGGAAAAGGCACAGCAAACCCTGCAATCGCTGATTGAACAACAGCAACAGCTCTTTCAAGCG
Organism: Desulfobacterales bacterium; assembly: GCA_030668805.1. Lineage (GTDB taxonomy): Bacteria > Desulfobacterota > Desulfobacteria > Desulfobacterales. The sequence goes on along the minus strand of DAOVEU010000111.1, from coordinate 329 downwards.
GCCTGGGGGGCCGGAGGAGCGATTCAAGCCGTGGAGACCGTACCAGGACCTTCCCCCGATGGATTGGAACCGATTGCGGCATCAACACCCGACATGCCCGACAAGGCCGCTCCGGCCGCAGAGGGTGATGAGGAGTATATTGAGAAGACGCTCCTTGAGGTGGTGGCAGAAAAAACCGGATACCCGGTGGAGATGCTCTCCCTGGAGATGGGGCTCGATTCTGACCTGGGTATTGACTCGATCAAGCGGGTGGAGATCCTCTCAGCCCTGGGCAAGAAGCTTCCTGATATGCCGTCAGTAGGGACCGAACATTGGGGAAGCCTCCAGAC
>DAOVEU010000181.1:0-5103 GCA_030668805.1 Desulfobacterales bacterium | reverse complement strand
GCAGCGAGCATGCGACCAAGCCAGTAGAGTGCAGCATCCGGGTCACTGCCCCGCAGGCTCTTGTGAAAGGCGGAAATAAGGTTATAGTGCTCTTCGCCATGCTTGTCGTACTGAAGGGCTTTCATCTGTAAGGCTGCTTCGGCCACAGCACGGGTAATCTTTCTTTCCCTCACATCCTTTTCCCGCACAAGAGATGCAGCCGCCTCCAGATTGTTCAGGACTGTGCGGGCATCCCCGTTCGCTGCCCAGATGATATGCTCCAGGGCATCCGGCTCAACCTGTAATGAGAGTGCCCCCAGCCCTTTTTCCTTGTTGGTTATGGCCTGCCTTAGGATGATCGATAATTCCTTATCAGAAAACGGTTCCAGTACCATTACCCTGGCCCTTGAGAGGAGCGGGGAAATCACTTCAAAAGAGGGATTCTCGGTCGTCGCGCCAATCAGCGTTATCAGACCACTTTCCACGTGTGGCAGGAAGGCATCCTGCTGGGCCTTGTTAAACCGGTGAATCTCATCTACAAACAGGAGAGTCTTTTGTTGGTGGTAGCGCCGCTGCGCATTGGCTTCATCAATGACCGCCCTGATCTCTTTTACCCCGGAAAGTACGGCAGAGAAAGTCTCAAAGTGAGACTTTGTCTCATTGGCCATGATGCGGGCCAGAGTTGTCTTACCCGAACCCGGCGGCCCCCAGAAAATCACGGAAAACAGCCTGTCCTCTTCTATGGCCCGACGCAGCACACTGTCTTTGCCAAGGAGATGGGTCTGACCTACAAAGGCGTCAAGCGTCTTCGGTCGCATTCTCTCTGCGAGAGGACGGGCAGCCTCTTCTATTTCTTTTTCAGATTGATTAAACAGATCCATTGGTCGCCATTCTGCGATCTGATACCCTGTAACGTGATTTCGGCGGTACTTTTGTCTCTCACAGAGCCCACAGAGGCACAAAGTTTCTTAAGTCCCGCAAGGCGGGACTGAGAGGGCAATTCAGCTTAAATCCCGCCATAGCATAGCGGGACTATCGCGTAAGATTCTTGTAACGTTGGTCAAAGATGTCATGGTTCTGGTTATCAATGCCTCGACAGAGGCTGATTGTTTGGCCTGATTTTTCCCGCTCAAAAAATCAGGCCAAGATCAAAGTAATTTCTGTGAACTCTGTGGGCTCGAGCGACCAAAGGGAGCGGGCGTGAGAACCTTAACCCTGCAATCACACAAAAATGCCCGATGCGTGATACCCAATTGAAAACCCGTATCTGGCATCCGGTATCTGGCATCCGGCATCACTTCTTTTTCTCCCGCTTTCGAAAAATAAGCCGGATAGGAGTCCGGTCCAACCCCAGCCCTTCTCGAAGCCTGTTGATGATGTACCGTTCATAAGAGAAATGGATGCCCTCCGGATAGTTTACAAAGCAAACAAATCTGGGTGGGGCCACCGAGATCTGCGTGGCATAGTAAAACTTAATGCGTCTCCCACGGTAGGAAGAAGGCTGATGTTGGTTAATGATAGCTTCAAATATTCTGTTTAGCCGTCCTGTGCTGATGCGTGTAGTATACTGCTCGTATACGGTCTCCACCCAGTCAAAGATCTTAAACGCCCGCTGCCCGGTAAGAGCTGAAATGGTCAATATAGGAGCAAAACTGAGAAACCCTAATCGGTCTTTGACCTCTTTCACGTATCGCTCGGCCATCTTGGAATCCTTTTCAACCAGATCCCATTTATTCAACAGGATGATACAGGCTCGACCCCGTTCCAGCGCATAACCAGCAATGTTGGCATCCTGGCCTGTCACCCCTTCAGAGGCATCCATCATGACCAGTGCAATATCACATCGATTAAGGCTCCTCAGGGCCTTTATAATCGAAAACTTTTCCAGCTTTTTTCGCACGCGCCCCTTTCTTCGAATTCCAGCCGTGTCAATCAGTACATACTCCTTCTTGTTTACCTTGCAGATCGTATCAACCGCATCCCGGGTGGTGCCCGGTATTTCACTCACCAAAAGGCGCTCATCTCTTAGGAGGCGATTGATCAAGGAGGATTTCCCCACGTTTGGGCGCCCTATAACGGCCAGTCTGATCCGATCAGGAGCGGCTTCAGGAGTACTCTGAGGCAAAACAGCGATCAAGGCATCCAAGAGATCGTGCACGCCGTATCCGTGTTCAGCAGAGACGGGATAGAGGGGATCCACGCCCAGGACGGAAAAGTCAGATAGAAGCGATTCGTGTCTTGGCCCGTCGATCTTGTTGACCCCATAAAGGACGGGCTTGCTCGATCGACGCAACTGGTAAATCAGGTCTGTATCGACCGGCGTAGCCCCTTCCCTCCCATCAAGAAGCATGACGATGGCGTCTGCTTCTTCTATGGCCTGCATCACCTGGTATCTGACCAATGGCCCGAATCCTTCTGCCTCAAAATCAGAAAACCCTCCGGTATCCACCACCGTGAAGGAAACCTCGTCCCACCGGGCATCCCCGTAGTTTCGGTCTCGGGTTACTCCCGGGGAATTATCCACAAGGGCCTTGCGGGAGCGCGTAATTCGGTTAAAGAGGGTGGACTTACCCACATTGGGACGTCCTACAATAGCAACAATAGGCTTCATGTCATTACAGCATATCTACCGGATCTACATCAATGATCACCCTTGCGCCGGCCTTTCGAATGGTCCGTTCCGCCCTGTCCATGAGAGTCCTGGTCAAGCTGTGTAACGGTCCTGGCTCCAGGCCTTTGAGCAGGAGCTGCCACCGGTATTGCTTCTGAAGCCTGGCCAGAGGGGCTGCAACCGGACCGAGGAGTTTCACCTTCTCTTGATATGCCCGGTTTTCTGATTGCAGCGCCCGGCAGATCTGTCCCAGGTTCTGAGCGCACTGACCGGTTTGCTCCTTGTCCTTTCCTGTAACGAGAATCTGTATCAGGCGCGAGAACGGAGGATACTTCAGTGTCCCTCGAAAGCGGATCTCATGATCGTAAAAGGCTCTATAATCCTGGTCCTTTGCGGTCAGGATGCAAAAGTGGTCAGGGTTGAAGGTCTGGAGGATAACGCGGCCGGGTCGCGCGCCTCGGCCCGCACGCCCAGCTACCTGGGCCAGGAGTTGGAAGGTTCGCTCCCCAGCCCGGAAGTCGGGAAAATTGAGTGAAAGGTCGGCACAGATGATTCCCACCAGTGTAATATTGGGATAATCATGCCCCTTGGCCACCATCTGAGTTCCTATGAGGATGTCGATGGCACCTGCCCTAAGGTCTTTCAGGATCTTGACAAGGGCACCTTTTCGGGCAGTGGTATCCCTGTCCATTCGCGCCACCCTAACTTTCGGGAAAAGCTCCTTGATCTTGGCCTCCACCCTTTCTGTCCCCATGCCAAGCAGCTTGATTTTTGAACTACCACAGGCATGGCAGCCGGCCGCCTGTGCCCGTGTGTAACCGCAGTAGTGACATCTAAAGGCATTGGCCTCCTGGTGGAGCGTCATGGTGATGTCGCAGTTCTTGCAACGCACAGGTGTCCTACAGCGGGCACAAGCAGGGTAATTGGCAAAACCGCGCCGGTTTAGAAAAAGTAGGGTCTGTTCTCCACGGTCCAGGGTTTCGGCTATTGCATCCTCAAGCTCTTTTGTAATGAAGGGCTTGGCCCGGCGGCGCTCCCCTGGCTCCTGCAGATCTACGATCCTTACTTCCGGGAGAAGCCTGTTTTCGATCCGTTTCGAGAGATTGAGCCCCCGGAATTTTCCTGTGTGTACATTGTAGTAAGACGCCACAGATGGGGTGGCAGACCCGAGTAAGGCTACAGCACCCTGGAATCTGGCTCGAACCACGGCCAGATCACGGGCATGATACCGGAGCTTCGTTTCCTGCTTGTACGAATCGTCGTGTTCTTCATCCACGACGATCAAACCCAAATGTTCAAAGGGGGCAAAGATCGCAGAGCGGGCACCGATGGCGACCCTGGCCTCCTTTCGCAGGATTCGCATCCACTGGTCAAAACGCTCACCTTCGCTAAGGCCACTGTGCAGAAGGGCCACGCAATCTCCGAAGCGGGCCCGAAAAAGCCGTTCCATCTGGGAAATCAGCGCAATCTCGGGCACTAGTACAAGGGCTTCCTGGTTTCTCTCAAGGGTAGCCGCTACAGCCCGCATGTAGACCTCTGTCTTACCACTGGCGGTGATACCGTAAAGAAGATAGGTTTGAAACCCTTTGCCGAGTGCATTCAATAGGCGCCCTACAACTGAACCCTGGTCTCCGGTCAGGTGGGGCGGACCATTGTCTGGTGTGATGGGTTCGCCAAAGGGATCCCGATAGACACCCCGTTCAACCACAGTCAAGAACCCATCGGCGGCCATCTTCTTGACAAGTGGTCCGGCCGAGGGGACCTCAGCTTTTAGGGCCGTTAAGGAGATCTCGCCGTGGTCTTCGATGATTTTGAGGATACGGCGCCGAACCTGTGAAAGCGACTCAGCAGAAGGCCTTTTCTCCACGGCCTTTATGTATCGTTCCATCTTTGGCCGGACCCTGCCTGGCTTGAGCCTTCGCTCCCTCATGATCCAGCGGGCACGCTCCAGGCTGCGTAGCGTTCGCGGAGAAAGTTCTTCTTTGAGGTCTTTATAAAGTGTGCGTAGACGCAAGGGCCCTCGCTCCTGAAGTGCTTCGAGCACTGTGCGATCCGGGCTATTCAGGGAGGGGCTTGAGAGCATAGAACGTCCTTTATCTGTAACACTCACGGTTTCAACGTGGGTGATGTTCAGGCCGCCTGGGAGTGCTCCCTTGATAACTTCTCCAACAGGATAGCAATAATAGTTTGCTATCCAACTGAAAAACGGGATCATAGACGTGGGGAACATTGGTGTGTCATCCAGGATATCCAGGATCTTCTTAACACCTGTCTGATTGGTGGTAGGAAGGAGTTCGAGGATGTATCCGGTGACTTGAAGGTTCTTGAAAGGGACGAGTACCCTCTTTCCCACCACTGCCCAGGGACAAAGCGGTTCTGGCACCTCGTAGGTGAAGGTACCGGAAACAGGGAGGGCGACTGCCACTCTTATGTAGAGCGTTTCAAAAGACACGGTTCTTAATTACCACAATACCCTTTTTTGGTCATGTCCAAATAGATGATGCTCGCCTCCA
>DAOVEU010000302.1:0-3538 GCA_030668805.1 Desulfobacterales bacterium | reverse complement strand
AAAAAGGGGTGGCATTTGGAGCAAATTTCAACCCTGATATCCTTCTTAGTGGCCCCTACCTCCACAACATTGCCGCATGCACATCTAATTGTACTTTGAAAATAGTCAGGATGGATATCCTTCTTCATGTCAAGCCTCCGTGAATCGTTATTCGTTATTCGTGATTAGTTATTAGGAAATCGTCATTCGTAAAGCGATATAAAGGCATCCTTCATTCCTCGGTTTACACTTATCAAGGATGCGGGCGCCAAGAGATAAGTTCTTTTGTTCGTACTTTTTGGTGTGATGAGGTTTCAGGTGTCAGGTTTCAGGTGTCAGGAGCGAAAAACCCAACACTTGAACACTGAAACCTGAACACTGAAACCAGGCACCAGGTGTCAGGTGTCAGGTGTCAGGTGTCAGAAACTGAAAAAGCAAGACCTGAAACCTGAACACTGAAACCTGAACACTGGTCAATAGGTGTAAACTACTTTGTGTCGAAAATGAAGGATGCCTTTTTATAGATCCTCAAAATTAACAAAAGTCTATCCCTATTAAGCGAATGATAAGTCACTTTAGTTCACCCTGGCCCAGACCGGGATCATAGGCTTAGTAGATTAATCTAAGCACGTCGCGCCCCTGGCCCAGACCGGGATGATGGGGACGACATCAATGATAAAGCTGTCGCGCCAGGGCGGGCAGGGCGGGCTTTAGGCACTCTGAAACTAACTATTCATCGAGTCCAAAAACTCTTTATTATCCGCGGTTCCTTTCATTTTTTCAAGCAAAAACTCCAGACTGTCTAAGGGATTCAAGGATGCAAGGAGTTTTCTCAAAATCCAGGCCCGGTTCAATACCTCTGGCTCAAGCAACAGCTCCTCTTTCCGCGTCCCTGACCGATTGATGTCGATGGCAGGAAAGACACGCTTGTCCGATAGCTTTCGGTCCAACTGCAACTCCAAGTTGCCGGTCCCTTTGAACTCTTCAAAGATCACTTCATCCATTCGACTTCCGGTGTCAATCAGGGCTGTGGCAATGATCGTAAGGCTTCCACCCTCTTCAATATTACGGGCAGCACCAAAGAAGCGTTTTGGACGATGCAGCGCATTGGAATCAACCCCACCTGAGAGTATCTTACCACTCGGAGGTACGACCGTGTTGTAAGCACGGGCAAGGCGGGTAATACTGTCTAAGAGAATGACCACATCCCGTTGATGTTCCACCAGGCGTTTGGCCTTCTCAAGCACCATTTCCGCCACCTGGACATGCCTCTGGGCTGGCTCATCAAACGTAGAACTGATCACTTCAGCATCCACCGAACGCTCCATGTCTGTCACCTCTTCTGGACGCTCGTCAATGAGTAAGACGATAAGCACAACTTCTTTGTGGTTGGCATTAATGCTATTGGCGATGTCTTGGAGTAACATGGTTTTGCCTGTCCTCGGCGCTGAGACGATCAGGCCCCTCTGGCCAAACCCAATGGGTGTCAACAGGTCCATAATCCGCACGCAATAGTTGTCTGGTCCCCTTTCAAGGGCGATCTTTCTGTCCGGATAAAGGGGAGTCAGATTATCAAAGAGGATCTTGTCCCGTGACTTCTCGGGATCCTCATAGTTTACCGCCTCCACCTTCAGGAGTGCAAAATAACGCTCGCTGTCCTTGGGCGGCCGAATCTGTCCCGACACTGTGTCACCAGTGCGAAGGCTAAAACGCCGGATCTGGGAAGGTGAAATGTAAATGTCGTCAGGGCCAGGCAGATAGCTGTAGTCCGGCGCCCTCAGAAAGCCGAACCCGTCAGGTAGTATTTCAAGTACGCCCTCACCATAAATCAGGCCATTCTTTTCTGTCTGGGCCTGGAGAAGGGCAAAAATCAACTCCTGCTTTCGCATACCTGAGGCACCTTCGATCCTGAATCCTTTGGCGAGTTTAGTCAGTTCGCCTACTTTCTTGGCCTTTAGCTCTACTAAGTTCATTGAATCATCTTCCTTTGAATCGGTTGGATAAGTTTTGAAACACCCATTATGTTGGGTTTTGCCCTTCTGTTATCGAGGGAGCCAGGGTTGTCATACGTTGTAGGTTGGGTTGAGGTACGAAACCCAACATAATAGGTGAACGGGCTCAACCCAACCTACGAGATGTGTGGATGGAGGCGGACCTACGCCATGAGCGCAAAGGTTGCGCTCTCCGAGGCGTAGGCGCTCGTGCCCCTACGAGCCGGAGGCCTGACGGCTTAAAAACATCACACTTCGTGTCCATGTGAATGGTATGAACTGATTGCCAAAAGAGCTATGACTCTAATACGTTATAGAATTCCCGAGACACAATATTAGCACACTCTGTGGAAAAATGGCTGGTTACTCTTGTTGAAAATAATGGGGATAAGTGGCAGTGTCTTTCAACTTGTGCTCTATTGCATGCAGAAGTTACTGGGTGTTTCCTCTATGCTCTCCCAGGTAGGTTTATTTCATATTTCTATCTATAATTTTTAATTATTATAACACATCCCTGAATGTGTCAAGCCTTTTCAAGCACTTTTGGCTATTTTCCTGTAGATTTTCTTGACGGCAACCTCCATCTCATCGAGTGGTCCCGGGTTTTTCACGATGTAGTCAGCGTATGGTCGCTTCTTTTCAGCCACCATCTGGATGCCCAACAGGGCCTGAGCCTCTGCTGAGGACGAGCCGTCACGGGCCATCAACCGGCTCTTTTGCAGATCTGAGCTGGCTTCAACCAGGACCACGACGTCAAACTGGTCTTGAATCCCGAGTTCGATGAGAAGGGGAACCTCCACTACCACAACGGCGTCTTCGTGGCGAGATTGGATGGCAGCAACTTTCTCCTCAAAAAGTCTGAATATCTCAGGGTGGGTCAGACTTTCCAGCACCTTGCGCGCCCGGGCATCTCTTGTAATGATCCCTCTGAGCTTCCTTCGATCCAGGCTGCCATTGGTTCTCAGTATACCTTTGCCAAAATGATCCGCGATGGTCTCAAGAATCGGTGAATCACGCTTTACGGCCTCACGGGCCAACTCATCCAGGCTAATAACATGGGCACCCAGTCGTCCAAAACAATCGCAGACCACTGTTTTACCAGCGCCTGCGCCGCCAGTCACTGCAACTTTCAGCACCTTTTTCTGTTTTCAGGCCTCAGCGCACGTACGGCCGCACCTGCCTGCCACATCTCAGAGTTCTTCATTACGTCCAGTTCTTGTCTGAGCCTCTCGCTATAATCTGGCGCACTGTTGGCTTCCAGCACTATCCTGGTCTCTTCTCCCGAGACCACACGTCCATAAAGCTCCTCAAAAACCGGCGTGACCGCATCCCGGAATCTGTGCCTCCAATCGAGTGCCCCCCGCTGGGCTGTGGTGCTGCAGTTAGCATACATCCAGTCCATCCCGTTTTCAGCCACAAGGCGAATAAGACTCTGGGTCAGCTCTTCCACCGTTTCATTAAATGCCTCGCTGGGGCTGTGTCCATGTTTGCGCAACACATTATACTGGGCCTCAAAGATACCCTCCAGGCAGCCCATAAGAACCCCACGTTCTCCGGTAAGATCACTA
>DAOVEU010000046.1:0-8811 GCA_030668805.1 Desulfobacterales bacterium | reverse complement strand
CCCAGGTTGCCTTCAATGTCGCTGCTGCTAATATTGCAGCAGGCGAGGCCAGAATCGCTGTTGAGCAACTTATGGAGGCCGGGGCTTCAGATGCTGACATACAGATCGCCATGAATGCTCTCGGTCATTCACAAGCGCAAGCCGCCGCAGCTAGTAAAGCTGCTGATAGTACCTATATAGACGGGATACTGGATCCAGGGAGGCTAGATAAGGCAATAGCAGACACAGCCATAGCGGCTGAGAAGGCCAAAGTTGCCGCGCAATGGGCAACATCGATTAGGGACCAGATTGTACCACCTGAGGAGGTGGCCCCCGAAGAGATACCACCAGAAGAAATGCCACCAGAAGATGTACCCCCCGAAGAGATGCCCCCCGAAGAGGCGCCAGCAGGCGAGGTGCCACGTGAAGAGGCGGTACCTGAAGAGTTACTACCTGAAGTAGCACTGCCGGACACAGAAGCCTCTGAACAGGAGGTGTACTGGGAAGAAGCTAGTCCTTCTCAATAATCGATATGATAACCCAACCCGGACAAGCCGGAATTCAAGCATTGGGAATTGAGGAATTGAGGAATTCCTTAATCCCTAAATTCCTCAATCCCTAAATCTGATTGTCAGTATTGGGAAACAGTACATAGAAAAAATCTTCTGCCGAAAAAAAACACGAATTTTAGAAGTAAGGAACTAGAGGACTCAATCTATGAAAAAAGGAGTTTTCATCATTTGTTTGGCGGTTAGTCTTTTGATTCTTTTAACTGCCCATGCAATGGCCCGGAGGGGCAGGATCAATTTTGGAAAATTGGAGGTTGTCCCAAGCCTTGCCGTTGAAGAACTCTATGATGATAACATATACCTGGGTAATGGGACCAATAATACTACCGAACTTGAAGAGTCTGATTGGATTACCCATGTCATGCCTGCTCTCGGTTTCAATTATAGCCTCCAGCAAAGGGGGAGCCTGTCCCTGGGGTATAAGGGTGACCTTGCCTATTACAGTGACAATGACGACAACGACTGGCAGACCCATGAAGGTATGTTTGATGTCAGCTACCAGGCCCCCGGAGGACTTATACTTGGTGTCAATAATGTTTATACCGATGCAGAAGACCCATATGGTAGTCTCGAGCAATATCGAATTGGTCTAAAGACCGAACGATGGAATAACGATCTAAAAACAAAGATAGGCTACAACTTTGGTAACAGGTTTAGTATTATTGCTTTTTACAATTTCTATAAACAGGACTACGATCTTAAAAGGGACTATACTCAGGACTACGATGTCAACGAATTTGGCGTCGGGCTACGGATGAGGTTGCTTCCCAAGACATGGGGATTTGTTCGGTATCATTTCGGTGAGCGGGATTTTTTTTCACACCCTGCCGGCACCGCTTCTAACGAGACCAATGATTCTGATTTTGACTGGCACCGGGTAAACGCAGGACTAACCTGGGATACCACCGCCAAGATAATCGGTGAGCTGAACCTTGGTTATCAGTGGAAAGATTATGATAATGAGCTCGATACCGACGGCAACAGATATGAAGACAAGAACACATGGATTGCCTCCACTAAAGTGGCTTTTCGAGCGAGGCCCACCACAATGCTTGCTTTAAGTCTTACAAGGGCGCTGCGAGAGGTGGGCTCTGATACAAATGAGTATTTTGAGGACACCGGTATAGGGATGAACCTCCAGCAGGCGATCCTGAGAAGAATAACCATGAGCGTGGGTGGCGTTTACAGCCAAAATGACTATAACACATCCAGGGAAGATGATAATTACGAGCTTAAGATAAGCCTTGACTACCGGATTGGAGATTGGCTGACCGCAGGTGTGGGCTATGGCTATAATAAAAAATATTCAAACTATGCAGCAAATGACTACAGCGATAACCAGTTCATGATTTCATTGAGTGCGGTGTACTAGATATACGTCTCGGAATTTCTATAATTTATTGAAATTCCCGCGACTTTAGTCAAGTCTTAAATACCTGGGTTGAGCGGTTCAACGTTCACGGTTCCCGGTTGAAGAGCCCTAACTGGCTGTTAGCAAAAAGATGACGCGTCAATAAAGAAAGTTCACCGTTCAAAGTTCATAGGTTCAAAGGTTGTCAACTCTGAACCCTGAACCGTGAACCCTGAACCCTTGTAAAGTAGACTATAACCTTTGAACCCTGAACCTGGAACCGATCACTTTAGGAAATAGTCAATTCGTCGAGTCGTAAAGTCCTTGAACCCCTGGCCCAGACCCTGGCCCAGACCGAGATTATAGGCTTAGTAGATTAATTTAAGCACATCGCGCCAGGGCAGGCCTGGATTGCCAGCTTGAGAGCTTACAACAACCCGAAGCGCCAGGGCGGGCACTCGACTAATAAACCACTCGACCCTGGCCCAGACCTGGCTAATTGGCTATATGCTTGTATATATGAAGAGTGCGCCAGGGCAGGCCAATTGCGGAGCGAAGCAGAGCAAAGTTCGATGAAGATTTCAACCCGTACACATCTTGTCGTGGCAATAGCAACGGTCTTCTTTATTGGTGCTTGCGGCATTGGGGGCGAAGTCGTAAAGGTCACTACCGTTCGACAGGGATCGTATACCGGACTTAGAAAAGAGGATCGGGCAAAGCTTGATGATATCAAGAAAACGCGAGGCGACAAGGGCATTGATGGCAGCCTTGAGACCGTTATAGAGGCGACCAGGCATTTTTCTGTTGCCCAATACCTGTTGGAGCATCCTGAGGCAAGAGGTCCTGCAGGAGGTGACTACACGGTGGGCGGTTATGATGTTTTGAATATCACTGTTTACGAAGAAGAAGGCCTCTCCAGGGAGGCCGTGAGGGTATCTGCGGACGGATACATTTCATTCCCCTTGATAGGACGAATCAAGGTGGATGGTCTTACCACCTCGGAAATCGAGGAACTGATATCCTTTGAATTGGCTGAAGGGCAATATCTTTTGGATGCCCATGTCTCAGTCATGGTGACCGGATACAAGAGCAAGCGTTTATTGGTCCTTGGGGCTGCGAAAAATCCTGGCAGCTATTGCCTTCAGGCCCGGGAACGCGTTTTGGACGTCATTTCAAGGGCAGGAGGCATTGATTTTAGTCAGGCAGGCAAGAAAGGCATGATCATCCGCACTGAGAACCCAAATACAGAGCAGGAACATAAAATTGTCATCAATTTGGACCTCCAGGGTCTCCTGAAGGGAAGAGACCAGATCTCCAATATATTTTTGGCGCATAAGGATGTCCTTTTCATCCCGACAGCGGAGCATTTTTACATAATAGGCCAAGTCAAAGATCCGGGATCTTATTCTCTTACGGACAGGGAAATCACCCTTGTAGAGGCAATCAGTATGGCTGGAGGATTCACGCCCATTGCTGCCCGCAACCGGACCCGCATCATTCGCGTTGAGGATAGTGTTGAAAAAATCATAGAGGTAAAGGTGGATGCCATTACAGATGGCGGAAAAAAAATACAGGATGTTATCATCCAACCCGATGACGTGATTGTGGTTCCCGAGAGCTTTTTTTGATGGAAAAAAACAGGCAAGAGCAAGCAGATCTTCGTGATTACCTGCGCGTGATCATGAAACGCAGGTGGACTATCATCACCGTTTTTACCGTTGTTGTGGTCACCGCTACCATCCACGCCTTTACAGCCACTCCTATCTACGAGGCCACCACACGCCTGATCATCGACAAGGAAAACCCGAATGTGATCTCCATCCAGGAAGTCATGGCCGTTGATGCCTCCGGGATGGACTATTACCAGACCCAGTATAAGATCATTGAGAGCCGCACCGTGGCTCGGGAGGTCATAAGACGCCTCGATTTAGACAAGAGCGAGGAGTTCTTCCCCAAACCAAAGAATGACTTTATATGCAACCTGAAACGTTCCGTCCAGGAGACTGTTACTTTCTGTAAGGATTCGATTGCTTCTCTGCTAAAGACTGAAGACGAGGGAACTTCTGAAGCATTGGAAGAATATGAACCATGCTCTGCTCTCGTATCGGATTTTATTGGCAGGATAAACGTTAAACCGATCCGTAACAGTCGTCTTGTGGATGTCAGCTTTCAGGCAAAAGACCCTGTTCTGGGCGCCAGGATCGTAAACATCCTTGGCAGTGCCTATATTGGTCAGAACCTGGAAACCAGGCTTGTAGCTGTCAAAGATGCGGTGAGGTGGCTTCACAACCGGATCGAGGAGGAGCGCAAAAGGGTGGAAAAGGCCGAGCAGGCTCTGCTTCGGTATAAAGAAAAACACCATATCATTACCGATTTTTCCAGCGATACGGAAAAAATCACTGCCCAGAAACTCGCTCAGTTGAATGCCAGGGTGGTGGAGGCAGAATCGAAGCGGGTTGAGGCAGAAACCCGTTACAAACAGGCTATGGCACTGGAGGGCACGCCGAATATGCTCGACTCTATACCCGAGGTGCTGAATAATGAGTTGATCCGTCAGATCAAGGGGATGGAAGTTGAGCTCTATAAGCGCATGTCCGAACTCTCCAAGAAATACGGGCAAAAACATCCACGGATGGTGGCCATCGCGTCTGAGCTTAAGACTATTCAAAATCGAAAGACCCAGGAGGTGAATCGGGTTATCAACTCCATGAGAAACGAATACCGGGTGGCGCTGGCCGGAGAGGAGTCCTTGGAAGCCGCCCTTGCCACACAGAAGAAGGAATCGCTCGAGCTCAATCAAAAGGCCATACAGTACGGCGTGCTCCAGCGGGAGGCAGAAAGTGCCAGGCATATGTATGAATTGTTGATCAAACGTTTTAAAGAGACCACCCTGACCGAAGATATGAGGACAGGAAACATCCGGGTCATTGATAGGGCAGAGGTGCCAAAGGCACCGGTGAAACCGAAGAAAAAGCTCAATATCCTCCTCGCTGTCATTGTCAGTTTGTTTACGGGAATCGGACTGGCCTTCTTTTTCGAGTATCTGGACAATACCATCAAGATCCCCGAAGACATTAAAAGTCATCTTAACATCCCATATTTAGGGCCTGTCCCGGCCATGGCCGTGCATAGCGATGGGAACCCGGATGATGAAACTAAGCCGGAGCTGGTCACCCTCCAATCACCCAAGTCCATGGCAAGTGAGGCTTACCGGGGGATTCGCACCGGCATTCTATTTTCTTCAGCCGAAACCGAACCCCGGGTGGTCCTTATCAGCAGCGCTGGACCTCAAGAAGGCAAATCCATCACGGCAACCAATCTGGCTATTACCATGGCACAGTCAGGCAGCAAGGTCATGTTGCTTGATTGCGACATGCGCAGGCCTGATATCCACAAGATATTTCAACTCTCACGGGAAAAGGGTATGTCAAATATTCTTGTAGGTGGCTGCAACGTTAAAGAGGCTGTGGCACATACCCGGGTTCCCAACCTTGATACGATCATATGCGGACCTATCCCGCCAAATCCGTCCGAGCTCCTCGGATCGACTCGGATGACAAAGCTCCTGGATATACTCCGAAAACATTATGCCCGAATCGTTATTGACTCTCCTCCTATTTCGGCGGTAACAGATGCGGTGGTCCTGGCAAAATCCGTGGATGGTGTTGTTCTGGTTGTGCGTGCAGGGGAGACGCCAAGGGAAATTATACAGAATGGACTGGGCCAGCTTCAGGCAGTTAATGCCCACATATTGGGTGCGGTTTTAAACGGTGTAGGTACGGGCCGGGACGGCTATTATTATCAGTATTATTACTATTATGGTGAAGACGGCAAAACGAAGGAAAAGGCCCGCAGGAAGAGGAAATCTAAAAACAGATATCGCGAAGTAGCATAACTTGCCTTGATAGTATAGGAATTTCCTTTCGTTGCCTTGCAAGTATTCGTCAAAGGCCTGCCTTGGCGCGACGTGCTCAAATCAATCTACTAAGCCTATAATCCAGGTCTGGGCCAGGGGTTGCGGTTGCGCAGCTCGTTTCGGCCCGCCTGCCGACGCCTGAGACAGCATTCAGCTTATGTGCCGGCACCCGCCTGCCATCGCCACCTATGGCATACATCTTATATGCTAGCATCTCTGGCAATGGCGGGCAGGTAGCCGTTGTGGGAGCGGCTTTCAGCCCCGATTGTCGCGGCAGGAATGCCGCTCCCACGAGCAGCGCAACCGATAGACGGTAGACGTTAACTTGATAGACCTCCATTGTCATATTCTCCCAGGTGTGGATGACGGATCAGAGTCACAAGAAGAGAGTCTTTCCATGGCCAGAAAGGCGGTCGAGGATGGCATCCATACCATAGTGGCCACACCACATACCCTAAATGGTCTCTACATAAACCCTGCCAGGGAAGTCACTTCAAGGGTAGCCAACCTTCAAGAGGCCCTGTCAAATAAAGATATTAAGCTACAGTTATATGTGGGTGCTGATGTGCATTTATGCCCCCGTATGCTGGAACGGATTGAAAGTGGGGATGCGGGTACAATCAATAATAAGAAAAAATACATATTGCTGGAGTTTCCTTCACAGACGATTCCGCCGGGAGTCAAAGATGAAATCTTTACTCTGATCGTAAATGGCATCACACCCATTATTACCCATCCTGAACGTAATCCCATAATACAGCATGACATGAATATACTATATGAACTTGTTCGTATGGGGGCCTTGTGTCAGGTAACAGCGATGAGTATTACCGGAGATTTTGGAGAGACGGCCATGCACTGTGTCGAGAGGCTGTTAACACACCGGCTGGTTCATGTGATTGCCAGCGATGCCCATTCCGCAGACAGGCGCCCGCCGGTCTTATCCCTGGCGGTTGAGGCCGCAGCAGAGATCATGGGTAGCTATGAGGATTCAGAGCGCATGGTCACAGAGATGCCAGCCGCACTCCTTTCGGGTGATGTGCTTGAAATTCCTGAACCAACACGTGCAAAATAAGGTCATGCTTTTAGTCTCTTAATAATGACATTGGTGTTTTTTCTGGCAGAAAATTTAGAAGATAATCACGCCTCTTCTCAAGGCGAACGCCGCAATACACTAAAGGTTGAAAGCACGAAATAGAAATAGTATTAGGATTTTCGTGTCTTCGTATTTTCGTGCTTTCGTGATAAAATTGTTTTTTTGGTTCTGGCTTGTCCAGGTTAGGATGGCATCTTGAACCCACGATTATAAGGAAAAGGTAGAGACAATTATCGGGGATTCTTGCCTGTCACTAGAATAAGATCAAATATTGAAAACCAACTCAAAGGCTTTGCGATCATTTTACCCCCAAGACTGGACGCCAGACGTTTTGCTTCGTATCGAAATTTCGGTGCAAAAAAGACTACATCTCGCAAAACGTCGGATTCGGGCGCGTGGTCGATTCGTTTTATCTCATAACCCATTTTTTTGAGCCTTCTTGCCATTTTTTTGGCAGAATTCAAATTACCGTCTCCACTGAGCACTTTGATCTTTATTTTCCGTATATCTTCTTCCAAGTCATACGACTCAGATGAAAAGGTTTTATGTTTGACTTGAAGCCTATTCAGTTTTTTTGCGAGAGCCTGGTTTTGAGCTGTAATTCCTTGGTTCTCTTCTTTTAGCTTATTTTTTTGCTCATTCAAGAGGTCGTTTTGATCTCTCATCCTTGCCATCTTGTTCTCGTTTTCACCTCTAGTTCGTTGATTTTCGTTTGCTAAGACCTTTATTTCTCCTTGTAAATTTATGTTCTCTTTTTTAAGCTTCACCATCTTATCCCACATTTCCTCTTTACTCATTTTGAACTTTTCTATTTCTTCTTTTGAGCTACCATCTAAATATTCCAAAGCAGCACAGCCTTGAAAAACAAGACCTAAGTGCAGAATAAGTATAATTAAACAAGCTCTGAACATTTTTTCCTCCGGTTTAAAAAAATGCTATGTTGTTTCTCCCTCAAATGCCCGAAAATTTTGTCAAGTCAATGAATTTATATGCAAATACAGTGCCTAAGATGCCATGTTAACGAAAAAATCCTTTAAGGTAGGACCAGATGAATTTTTATAGCTTTTTCAATTTCGGCCATCTCTTTCTTTCCTATTGTCTCGATTAATTTCACGATCCTGCTTTTGTCAAGGGTGCGGATTTGGTCAGCTTTAACCTTTGAAGTTTTCGGCAGTTTTCCAGCTCGTTTGGGCAAAAGCACCTCAAAGGGGTAGATCCTCTGGATGTTCTTAGAAGTTATAGGCAAAATGGTTACCGTTGCCGAGAATTCGTTGTTCTTGTCGTTGGAGACAATGACAACTGGGCGGGTCTTTGAAATCTCTTTTCCCACAACCGGATCGAGGACGGCAAGACATATTTGCCCCCTTTTAATATTCATCCCATCCCTCCAGATCGGTAGGCTCAAACTCTTTTGTTATGGCAAGACTCTCTGCCTTTCTGGCTTTATAGCCTTCTTCCAGTAGTTTCTGTATTTGATCATTTTTCATTTTTTCAATCCGTTGTCTCAAGGCTTCAGTAATGAAACGGCTCTTTTTTCTGGGTGCCACTAACCTATCTAACTGGTGAGCCAAGTCTTCTGGAAGCGTGATATTTAACCGAACCGTATCCATAATGCACCTCCATAAGGGGATTATTTTATGTATTTGTAATACATCATATTATGAAGCACCTGTCAAGGGAAAAAGGAATTGACAGGCTATCAAGCATAAGGCATACTTCAGGATAACAAAAGGTATACCCTAGTGCAGTGTCTCAAAAGTTCTATGCACGATTTTGGCAATTTAAGATTTCCATAAATCGGAGCAACCACATACAAAAAATCCGAATATCGAAATCCGAAATCCGAAACAAATCCGAAATCCGAATGCTCAAATGTCCAAAACATCAACCCAAACCGGAC
>DAOVEU010000083.1:0-7107 GCA_030668805.1 Desulfobacterales bacterium | reverse complement strand
CTAAGCCTAAGCCTGAGCCTAAGCCCGCCAGAAAGGCTGCTGCGAAAAAAGCCCCTGCCAAGAAGAAATCTGCTACATTGACAGCCACTGACCAGGTTGTGAACATTATCAAGAGATCGAAGAAGGGCGTTGACGTTCCCACACTAATCAAAAAAACTGGGTTTGAAGACAAGAAGATCAGGAATATCGTCTTCAAGGCGGCCAAGCAGGGCGAAATCAAGCGAGCCGGCAGAGGGGTCTATACGGGGACGTAATCCTGACGGATGGAACTCCACAGCAACACAAAGAAACCTTTTGAGATATAGACATGAAAAAGATTGAAGAAGTCACACTCCTTTATGAGATTAGCAAAGCCCTCAACGTTACTCTGGAGTTGAGGAAGTCCCTCTATAAGGGATTGGATATTCTTTCCAATTCGATGGATATGGAACGGGGAACCATTACCATTCTGAATCCCTTGCGAAACGAGATTAGCATCGAAGTGGCTCATGGTCTTTCCAGATCGGCCATGGAAAGAGGGAAATACAAGGTGGGAGAAGGGATTACGGGGCGTGTTATTCAGAGCGGCAAGGCCCTTGTGGTGCCCAAGATCAGTGAGGAGCCCGACTTTTTGAACCGCACCGCCACAAGAAAAACCGCCCGCAGTCAGGAACTTTCCTTCATCTGCGTCCCTGTGAAAAAGGGCAATCAAGTTGTGGGGGCCTTGAGCGTTGATCGGCCCTTTGACGAATCTTACTCGTTGAGAGATGGGAAAAGGCTTCTTTCCATAATTGCCACGATGATTGCCCAGCATGTCATTAATCTAGAAACTATTCACCTTGAGAAGGAGCGGCTGAGAGAAGAAAACAAGAGGCTTCGACAAGAGCTTTCCAACAAATACCGCATTACCAATATAATTGGGAACAGCAATAAGATGCGGGAGGTCTTTCAAATGATCTCCCAGGTGTCCAAGAGCACCGCCACGGTGCTGCTCCGCGGAGAGAGCGGTACTGGAAAGGAGTTGGCTGCAAACGCCATCCATTACAATAGCTCGAGGGCCAAAGGCCGTCTTGTGAAGGTCAATTGTGCGGCTCTTCCATCTAACCTGATCGAGAGTGAACTCTTCGGCCATGAGAAAGGGGCCTTTACCGGGGCCATCCGGCAAAAAAAGGGAAAATTCGAGCTGGCCAACAAAGGGACGATCTTTTTGGATGAAATCGGTCCTATCGGTATGGACGTTCAGGTAAAGCTCCTGCGAGTTCTTCAGGAAAAGGAGTTTGAACGGGTAGGTGGATACGAGACCATCAAGGCAGACGTCCGCATCATAGCCGCCACCAACAAGAACTTAGAACAGGCTGTGGAGGAAGAAACCTTTCGAGGTGACCTGTACTACAGATTGAACGTCTTCCCCATCTACATGCCTCCGTTGCGAGAGCGCAAGACTGATATCCTGCTCTTGGCGGACTTGTTTCTGGAAAAATACGCTAAGGAGAACCACAAGGACATCCGCCGCTTTTCCACACCAGCTATCGACATGCTCATGCAGTATCACTGGCCGGGCAATGTGCGCGAACTTGAAAACTGCATTGAGCGAGCTGTGCTTCTTTGCGAGGAGGGCGTTATCCACAGCTATCACCTGCCTCCTACTGTCCAGACAGCAGAGGAGTCCGATACCCTGCCCGGAAGGTCTTTAGAGGATGGTTTGGCAAATGTAGAACGGGACATGATTATCGACGCATTGAAAAGCACACGTGGCAATATGGCAAAGGCCGCTCAATTGCTTCAGACAACAGAGCGAAAGTTTGCCTATAAGGCCAAGAAACACGGAGTTGACTATAGGCTGTACCGTTAATCATAATCTGGCCTGAACCTCTTTTCCTAAATTGCTTAATCCCCTGCACGCTAAAAGCGATGACCGCGGGATGTTCCCCCTACTTCTCTTTACTCTATATCAAAATGTCCCCGTCTGTTTTTGGCCCATGCCTCCTCGTCGTGGCGTGCATCAAGTGGTCTTTCCTCTCCATAGCTGATCGTTGTCAGCGATTCGGGCAGGATGCCCAGATCAACCAAATAGGTCTTGGCCCTCCGAGTGCGTCGATCCCCAAGGGCCATATTATACTCGCTGGTCCCACGCTCGTCACAATGCCCTTCGATAACAACCGAGACACCAGGGTGTGCCATGAGCCATTTCGCCTTGTGCCTGAGAATTTCCCGTGCTTCGGGAAAAAGGCTCGATTTGTTAAATTCGAAATAGATATCTTCGTTGACGAATCTTTCCCGCTCAGCCAGTTCCTCGCGCTTTCTGCGCTGCCTGGCCTCTTCCCTCAATTGCTCTTCCAGAAGACGCTGCTCTTCTAAGGCCTTCTCCTCAGCCAGACGCCTTGCCTCGGTTTCCTCTTCGGCCGTGGGAGGCCGGGTTACTCCAGGTTCGGATATAATTTCCTTTCTGGCGCAGGATGTGGTGAATATGAGCCACGGAATCACCAACAAAACAGCCATGGTTACCCAAAACCTATTTGCCATGCGATTTCACCCCCTTTGCAGCAAAGTCAGACGAACACCTCAGGTTTACAGGCAGGGTAACGTCAAAGTAAGGCTTAACATAATGATTTGCAATGAAAATTTCCCTCATTTGAAAAATCCACCCCCCATCCCCCCTTTAGTAAAGGGGGGCGAGGGGGGATTTTTCCCTTTTTAAAGGGGGGTACCTCAAAGTCCCCGTTTCCTAAAGGGGGATTCCTGCCCGCCATTGCTCTCGCTCAGGCGAGGCGGGCGGGTAGGGGGATTTTCATTCCTGCGTTAAACGTAACTTTGACGGGGTTCTGGGCTTACAGGGCACGTCACAACTCTTGTAAGCAATCTTTTCGGGTGTCACCTCTTTGAAGGGACTAAAAGCCACACTTCCTTTTCCAAATCATCGCGATGGTGAACAAAATGCCACTTCGCTTCACGTGAGGAGCTATTTGAGCTTATAAGGATTAATGGTCAACACCGGGGCGGGCGATTTCTTCACCACATTCTCGGCTACACTCCCAAAGATGATATGCTCCAACCCTTTGCGGCCATACGTACCCATAATCACGAGGTCGATATCTTCGGAGTCAATGGTTATTAGAATTTCGGTTATGGGGTCTCCGAAAACGATCCTTTTTTGAAAGTTGGGATGGCTCTGGAAATGCTCCTCGCAAATTCTGCCCAGGGCATCCTTAGCCGCTTCCAAGGCTTGCTTTTGAAACACATCCAGGGAAGCATGAGAAATGAACACGTTGCCCCGGACGTCAACCACATGGAGCAGGTAGATCGTACTGTTGTACGCCTCAGAAACGGAGAGCACGTATGGAACAATCTTCAATGCGTTTTCCGACAAATCATAAGGAAAGAGAATCTTCTTTATTTCCACCATAGCCTGCACCTCCTTTTTCGGTTTGTGCATTGGCAATGCGGGTTGCGATGTGCGATTAAGTATTGTAAACGTGTCCGTCGCGGCGCTCGCCTTTTTGGTCATGCACAACGAATGGGAGCAATGGCTGTGCCAACACAAACGACGTATGGAAATAGAAGCAAGCAGCGAAAACCAAAGAAGATTATTGAAACACAGGCAATCGCCCACCCGCTGGCCAAGACGGATGCCTGTCGAATTCTTTTACAGATTGTAAAGGTCCAGTCGAGTGGCCGAGGTGTTTGTTGGATAAGGGAATTCAAGAATGCCCGGGCAATAGCCTGTTGACAAGCACAAAGCATCTAAGTAGGCTGAATAACAAGGCCTACCTCAAAAGCGCAAGCCCGTCTTTGGGCAAACTCCACTGAAAAAAAGATTTGATATTTTTGATTGATCATATATGACTCCATTCGTGCTGAAGACTATTAAGCAGGTAAAGAGGCTAATAGTAGCAGTAATCGGTTTTACAGTCCTGCTGATCGGTGCTGTAATGATTGTATTGCCAGGTCCTGCTTTTATAGTGATACCCGTTGGAGTGGGAATTCTTGCTACCGAATTTGTCTGGGCAAGGAGCTTGCTAAAGAGGGTAAAAACTAAATTAAAAGAAGGGAAAAATCAGTGAAACAACCCGCCAGCCTCGTCTGAGCTCGCGATAGCGGGCAGGTTGTGTGGTGTGCCGGATAGATGCAAATTTTCTGCTTGACACGACCGCCATAGGATGTCCCCGTTTAGGGGTTGAGCAGAGGCGTTAATGGAGCGCGAGGTAAAAGCAGCAATGGAGGGTGTTGTATGTTGGAATCAAAAAGGGACCTGCTACTGATAATCTTTTTGTTTGGCGGCATAGCGAATTCTATTTATTTGACCTACCATCATTATAGAACCAATATCTTGCACCCGGCTGCCAAAAGCTTCTGTGTCATCAGTAAAACCATAGATTGTGATAGAGTTGCCACAAGCATAGGATCAAAACTGGTGGGCATTCCGGTGGCCACTTTGGGCATGTTTGCACACTTCTTTCTCTTACTCTATATATTGAGTGAGCGCGTCCTGGAATTGGGGATTCAGAATGAGTTGTATTGTTCGATTTATTTGATCCTATTGATGATGGTGCTATTTTGTGCTTATGAGGCTTTTGTTTCCTTTGTTATTCTTAAAGCGGTTTGTATTATGTGTACAGTGCTATACGTGACTGTGGGATTGATGTTGATTTGCTGCAAACGAGCCCTGGCAATGAGTCATGGAGAGATCTTTGGCGTTCTCTACAACCTGTTTTTTCCCTCCTTATCTTCGAGCATTTTAAGCAAGGGGCTTACTGCCATGATTACAGCGGTGGCACTCTCCGGTATCATTGCTTTTGCATTTGATTATGCCTTTCGAGCTCACTTTAAAAAAAAGTCGTTTAGCAAGCAATGAAATAGTAGCCCTGAAAAGCTCTGTTCAAATGTCAACGGGCTGACCCCGCTGCTTCTCCTGCTACGTGACGCATTGCTCCTTGATTCTATCAAACTTCATAGTGGATAAGTCAATCGTGACATAGGTAAACTCACTAAGTTGACCAGGTTGAATGCATATCGTCCTACCAAGTTTTGCATACCATCGTCCTGAGACTTCAGGAGACTCATGGATATGACCATGGAGCGAGAGCTTTGGCTGATATTTCTTCAAAAAGTTGTAAATTGCCTTTGACCCTACTTCTGCACCGTGATAACACTTGTCCAATCCCAGCCTGTATGGAGGCATGTGGATTACATACACGCTCTTTGCCATATCCTTAGGGCGCACTAATCGATCAAGTTCCTCTTCTATCGTTGGGAGCATTTTTGCATAGACAAACCAGTCATCTATTTCTTGCCATCCATCTGGTGTAGATAACAGTCCTTTTCCGAACTGCACCTGGAATATATAGTCGTCCGTGTCCATTCTACATCTGTCCTTGAGCCGGAATGGATAATCAACTACCCAGTTCATACCTATGAATTCGTAACCTCCAGCTTCAAACTTGCGTTGTGCCAGGCAGACTACGAAGGGATACTTATTACAAGTTTCCTCAAAGAGTTGATCGAAGATTCTAAGGTCATCATTTCCCAGGTAGCAGAGATAACAAATCCCAGCAGAGTTGAATCGTGCAAAGTGATTGTCAAGGTAGTTAGTAATGAATTCGCCTTGTCTAAATGGTTTATTATTCTGGGGCAGCATATCACCACCATGGATGACCACATTTGCCCGAAAGTCTTTTGCTACTTCGAATAAACGCTCATATTTCCACTTGCTTCCATGCAAGTCCGTTACAAATAGTACTCTCATACATTACCCATTTTTCATCTCATTATCGGTGGCGTCTATCTCCTTTTTCTTTCTTCCCTGTTCCTCCCCTATTTTTTCCGCTACCCGTTTGTCTTTAATGCCAAGGATTTTCAGGGCAGCCAGGGTAGCCTGCTCAGGCTCTAAAACCACCAGTGGTTGAGTTGTTCCGCTTTAACCCAAAAACCTTCTCAAATAGGCTGCCTCTTCAATCATGGATTGAAGATCGGTATGGTTTTCTTTTATGGCCTTGACGATCCGGCTGGTGACCTTTTTGTGTTCGTAATCGATTTTGAAATCGAAGCCATCCACAGAGAGGGAGTTCCTGACATCATCAGGAAGGATGGCAAGTACGTCTTCATTAAAATAGGAGAGCCCATCGCCGATATCTTCGGCAAAATAGATATAGGCCTCTTTCAGATAGGCCAGATCATCCCGATCCAGGGCGTTCAGGCCCAAGATCTCCGGCGGAAGGCCTATGGAATAGCAGGCCGCACAAAAGCTTATGGCTCTGGGCAGCGTCACCTTCCCTATACTCCTGGAATAGCCAAAAAGCCCGACATGGAGCTTGCGCATTCTTCTTCCTGGCACGTATCCTGCCACCTGATTGATCAAAGGGGCCATGGCTTCAACCTGTCTTCGGTACTCGGTTGATACCTTATCAATAATACTGATACAGCGCTTTTCATCAACCTCCCAGCCTCTTCGCTTTGGAGATGTTCTAAGCTTTTCAACAGCTTTAATGGTCAAATCCACGGGATAATCATATTTGAAGGCCGATTGCGCGGTGTAGGTCTGAACATCAGGGTATTCGAAAAGAACCCTGTCTTCATTCCCAGGCTTGAGATTCCCTCGAAAGGGAGCGGAACCGACTCCAAGTATGGGATAAATTTCTACCTCCAATTCCTGAGAAAGGCGGCGGAGCCTTTGCAGGGCTATTTTGTTACAGAGAACGGCGCTGACCATGCCATAATTCATGGCTGGATCCGACCTGGCCAAAAAGACTCTCTGATAAGGAACTTTCTTATTTTTCAGATACTCCCTTAAAATCTGATGGCATTCCAGGATGTGGGTGAGTGGGACGTCCTTAAATAGTAAAATAACTTAACATTGAGTGTTCTTGGGGGCGGATTTGTCGAAAAGACTTGATACTTGCCGCGGAGAGATACGCACAAAAAACTCACTAAAATAGAAGGGTTCGCAGCCACGTCTTGATTAGCACATTAGTGGAAGCAGGAGAACGTTCTTTACTTTTATAGTTTTGAAATAATCCGAGGATATAAATCTTGCCCACGATTTTTACAAAGTGGACTAGGGACGGTGAGGGGGACGTCCTTAAATACTCAAATAACTCAATCGTCCAGATGACAAGCTGCTTCTCTCTTCTT
>DAOVEU010000110.1:0-6329 GCA_030668805.1 Desulfobacterales bacterium | reverse complement strand
AATTCTTCTGTTTCCTCTAAAATATCATTTAGTAGTTCAGGTTTTTTAATTAATGGTACACGCTGAAGATGAACGTCGAACATCGAACGTCCAACATCGAATGAAAAAAACAAACACCCAATACCGAACATTCAACAGCTATTTCTGTTTCTCTTCAGTAGAATTCCCGCCAATCGAGCCAAACCTCTGCCGCGGTGGGCGAAGGAATATCCTGGCTCAACGCGGGTTAGTGTCGAGAGGGAGAAAACAATGTAGGGGCGGGGTTTATCCCCGCCCGTAGAATTCCCGCCAATCGGGCCAAACCTCTGAACCGGACCAGACATACTTTACAGCATCTTCAACGATTTCTGCTCGAACCGGATTCTCAAAAATGTACAACGCAAGATCAGGTAGGGACTCTTCCTTTCGCAAGGCATGATCATAAAAGCTCCGTTGCCACAGGCGTCGCCCAGGTTTCTGGGCAAAGGCCTTTGGTGTCATTCTGCCCTTAAAGAGGCGAACGAAATCCACGACATCCTTGTCTTGCAGAAGCAAGTGCAAGTGGTCGGGCATGAAACACCAAGCATATAGCTTTGTCCCACGACTTGCACCCATATGCCGGAGAAGTTGAACTCCCGAATCGGCCAGTCCCGGGTGCAAGGAAAACCATGGATACCGCTCATGGGTTCCGATAGTGACAGAGAATCCATGCCCCTGGCGATATGCTGAAGGCGACAGACGGATTTTCTTGCGTGCAGGTAGAGGCTTCATAAGGGAGCTCCGGCGATTGCCCTTTCGGGCGGGGATAAACCCCGCCCCTACATTGCTTGGCGCTTTTACGAGCGGGGGTAAACTCGCCCCTACTCAGTAACCCCCTTCGGGCGGGGATAAACCCCGCCCCTCCGGTTTCGGGTGCCGTGGTGGGCGAAGTTTGCTCCCTGATGAACAGAAGAATGTACGGGCGGGGTTTACCTGCCCGCCATCGCTCTCGCCCCGGCCGTCTCGCTCAGCTTGGCAAGCGGGCAGGCTCAGGCGAGGCAGGCGGGTCCCCGCCCGTAAAAATCTTCGGCCGGTTTCCGGTGGCCACAGCCCACCCTACAAATCCGTTCAGCGTAGGGGCGGCCCGCCCTGGCGCGACAAGACTTTGAGAATCTCACCAGGTGGCAACCCCGGTCTGGGCCAGGGGCTTTATGCCCGCCCGAAAAGGTTGGATCTTCTTGTCCTTGACCTTTCTCATTCGGAATTATGATTCTGGGGTCTCAGTATAGATTTTTTTTACCAGGTCATTAAAAAATCCCTCGGGGTTTTCCATGGCCTCCTTGGTGATCACAAAGGTATCCCGGCCGACCCTGTCGCGGATGAGCTTAAAACCGTATTCAAACTTGGTGGTCAGTTGCTTGTAGAAATCTCCAAGTGCTGTCGGAGAAGAGAACATCTCCTGGATAACAACGTCTATAGCATCCTCGTCCAGGTTAATATTCAAGTCGTGGGTCTTGTAAAAATAGGCTTCCACCTTCTTTACCTGGTCATAGTAGGTCCCAATTTTTGCCATTACACCGTTTATGCTCCAGGCACTCATGGCGTAAACATCGGCAATCAAGTCTATCCGCGATGGGGTGAGTGCAATTTTGGACATGTCAGCCAGCACGGCCTCGTTGTTCTTTACATATTCCTTGACCGATTTCTTTTCATCGTGGGCAAGCTTTTCGCAAAGCTGTGTCCACCGGGGATCGTCGGGCGTGGATATGATTTTTTGGAGCATACCTTCGGGGTCCTTTATCACCTCTTCTGTCACCGGCAGCCTCTTTATTTCCGTGGATGGTAGCTTCTTCTCAAGCTTCAACAAGACCTTCTCGATAACGCTTACCAGGCCACGTGCCCCGGTTTGTTGCTCATAGGCAAGGTGGGCCAGGGCACGAAGCGCCTTGTCTTCAAACTTGACCGATATATCGTAAGCCTTGAAGTCGAGTTTTTTACTGACAATAACAGGATTGTTCGGATTTTTTAGGATGGCGTACAGGTCGTCTTCGCTGAGTTCTTCAAACACGGAAATCACCGGGAGCCGTCCGACGAACTCGGTCTCAAAACCGAACTTCATCAGATCTTCCGGCTTGACATGTTTCAGGTAATCGACACGTTCTGACCGGCTGGTAAGGGTTGCCCCAAACCCGATGCCCTGATCCACTATCCGCTTCTTGATGAACTCCGCAAGCTCGCTAAATGCGCCGCTCATGACAAAAAGGATATTCTTGGTGTTGACAACCCTCTTTTTTCTCTTGCCGGTTTTCCGGTAGCGTTCGATTTCCTCAAGCATCGAAATGGGGTCGTGAGGGACCTTGAGGTCAACATCGGTTTCTTCCATTGGTTTTAACAGTGCGCGCTGAACACCGGTGCGTGAAACGTCATGTCCAATGAGATTTGTACTGGAGGCAATTTTGTCGATCTCATCGATGTAAATGATACCATACTGGGCACGCTCGATGTCGTCGTCTGCTTCGCGCACCAGGTCCCGCACAAGGTCTTCCACATCGCCCCCGACATAGCCGGTTTCGCTGAATTTTGTGGCATCACCTTTGACAAAAGGGACACCGATCTTCTCGGCGATCAATTTAATCATGTAAGTCTTGCCCACGCCGGTAGGCCCGATCATGAGGATGTTATTCTTGATTTGACCAACCATTCCTTTTTTGTCGTCGCTGGAAGATTCGGCGTGTTTGATGCGATTGAAATGGGTGCAGATCTTGGTGGCCAGGATTGCCTTGGCCTGATCCTGCTTGACGATGTATTGATCAAGATAGGCCGCAAGTTCCTCAGGCTTTAAGGAAAAACGGATCTCTTTTTCCTTACGAGGCTCTTCTTCCTTATCAAAGGAAGCCTCCTGAGGCAGAACTACAGGCGAGATGAGCTTTACGCGGCCACCGAATTTTTCTGACAGGAACTGGCTGATCTCTTTTTCGATCGTCTTAGGATCCGGAAATTTTTCGTCTTTTTCGCTCATGGCATTGTACTCCCACGTATTTATTAAAACCTTTTGTGCCGTAGGTCAACAATATAATCACGCCGCACATGTTCTGCAAGTATTGGGCCGCGTCAAATCCCTCTTGACAAAAAAGGCAATAAGTAGTGAACTGGTTGAGTAGTTGAGTGCCCGCCCTGGCGCTTTGGCTTATCAGGTAAGCTACCAAGCCAGTAATTCAGGTCTGGGCCAGGGGTCCAACGACCTCACAACTTAACCACTCGACCACTCAACTAAAGTCGCAGGAATTTCAATAGGTTGTAGAAATTCCGAGACGTGAGGGCGATTAGCTCAGCGGATAGAGCACAAGCCTCCGGAGCTTGGTGTCGCCGGTTCGATTCCGGCATCGCCCTCCAATTGAAGCAATCTGGCCACGAGTTCAAATGCCTCCTCCCTTGTATGGATTTCTCGGTTCAATCTCGCTTCTTCCACCTCATGAAGCAGCTTTCCGAAAAGTTCAGATGGCGTGAGGCCGAAATGCTCAATTAGATCTTTCCCGGTAATCAGCCTCGGCGCTGTCATCCTGGGCTTGAGGTCATAGAAATATCTCCGGAGGATCTCCTTCACGAACGTCACAAACGTCTTCTCGAATTTCCTGTCTGCTTCGCGCCCCGCCGTCTCGCGTGCCCGCCCGCCAGGACTTCGCCCGCCTGCCAAAGACTGGCATTGTCGGGCAGGTCCAGGCGAAGTCGGGCGGGACAGATGGCGGGCAGGGATGCTGTGCCCGGCCTTGGCACGTTGGTCTGCCAGGCTATGGAGTAAAAGCCCAATAACATCGTCCTCATATTTTTTGGCAAAGCGAACAATCCCCCTTGTAGTCAGGGTGCCCCTCTGGCGGGCGTCAAAGAGGAACAGTGGGCGAAGGTGATTTTGTACGATTAGCTCTATGTAAGATCCCTCCTGACCAGACATCCTGAGTCTCAAGCAAATGCCTCTGGCAATATAAGCCCCCTTTACCTCATGGGCCAGAAATCGCGACCTTCCGGTCGGATCAACACTGCGTGTCGCAGGCTTGCCCAGGTCATGAAGCAAGGCAACCCACTTCAAGAGCGCGTTCCGATTGTCCTGTTCAAGATAGGTGCGAATCCGTTCGGCGTATTCAGGCCACAACATTGGGTAATCGCTAAGAATAATCTCGATTTCCTCATAGGTGCGCATGACATGCCGGAAAACATCGTATCCGTGGTCATTAAGCGGGCAATCACGGCATGGTTCAAGCTCGGGGATGAGCTTCATCAGCAGCCCCACCTGGGACATCTGCTCAATGTACGGAAAAGATCTCTCTGCTTCCATCACCTTAAAAAGCTCTGTCCTTATCCGTTCTCCAGCCGACCTCGCAACAAGTGTAGCTTGCTCTTTGATGACAGACAAGGTTTGCGGTGCAATCTCAAAACCCAGGACAGCGGCAAGACGAAATGCCCTGAGCATTCTCAGGGGGTCGGCTAAGATCGCATCTTCTGAGATCAGTCGGATGGTTTTTGACCTGATGTCGTCCAGGCCCCCAACAGGGTCGATAGGGCTTTCAGAAGACAGGTCAAAGCCGAGGCCGTTGACAGTGAAGTCGCGTCTTTTTAAGTCGTCTTCAATGGTTTTGCCATGAATGGGGCAAAAATCGAGGACCTTATCGCCCGATACCACCCTAAAGACCACCTTGTCTTCCTTGCCCATCTCAATCATGCGCACACAAAGTTTTGCCGCTACTTTTTCTGCAAAGGCCCTGGCATTGCCGGGCACTGCAAAGTCATGGTCGTTGGATGGACGATTGAGGATGCGGTCCCGTAGCGAGCCGCCCACAAGATAAACAGGCCCGATCTCAGAAAAATCAGGTAATTCGCCTGCCAGCTTGATCAGCTCTTTTTTCAACTGCTTAAATGGCTTTCTTATCACAATAGAGGTCTTTTTGGCTCCTGCAACGCTGTTGAGCTAACTGAAAAGGTAACCGTTCACCACACTTCTATTTACCGCTGTGCTTGCGTCTCAACCTGCGGACATCCTTTTTCCAGGCGACCTCCTTTTTGAGCCCTTTTTGCTTGAGTCGCTGTTGCTGAAGAGCCCGGGAACGTTCCACGTCAAAGGTGAAACTGCCGGGCAGGTCTTCATGTGTTGCAACCGGCTCCTTTTTGGGTTTGGGGTCTTCTTTTTTCTTTTCTTTTGGAAGTGGTGGTCCCGTGAAATAGCCCACAGGCACATGGTCAGTCACGTAGATGAATTCGCCCTGCTGAGAGAATCTTACGCCTGCCTCAAAAGCCCTTCGTGCCTGTACAGTCAGCAACACAGGTACTGGGTCTCGACGCTTTCCCATCCGCTGTGCTAGCTCTTCGGTTGTGGCCAGGAGGACCCGTGGTTGCCCCAACGGTATGACCCCTTGCTTGCAAACGACAGGGTATGCCTTACGACGCACGCAGTGATAAAGGAGTTTAGGGGGAACGATCTCCTCCTGAGGATTCAGGGCATCATCGCGGCAAACAGCCTTGATCTTATCATTTTCCAGGACAAAGGACTTTTCAGAAGAGATCATGAGGACCTCATGGATATGCGATTTCCGCACATATCCCCACCCGGGTTCCTCTGAGATCACCTTGAGCAGATCCTTCAGGCGCACGAATCCCTGGTCGTCCAAGACCAGTCCAAACTCGTCCGGTCGTCGCCCAAGGATATAGGAGATCAATTTTTCAAGTTGCTTGGGATCCTTTCGTCTGCCCATTGTGGATGTTTTTTTTAGCTTAAGGGCTTCGCCCTACTGGTATTGCCTCAAACCGAAAAAGGGAATGGGGGATGAATGGGATTGGCACTACCGAAAACTAGAAGTTAGAGACCCGGCTCATCCGGTGGCGAGAAGGGTGAGGGTGGTAGGGAAAATCTTGGATGGAACAGCAGGATCAACCCATTTCGTCTATGAAATATCCTAACATTTTTTCGGCTGTCTTATCGTAATCTATTTTGTAGGCTCCCTTTTCGATCTCCTCCTGGATGGCGCGAACCTTTTCTGATCTGATATCTGGCTCAGACTCGATAATCTCTCTGGCTTTCTGAACCTCTTTTGAGGTCTTAGAAAGATTGACGATGGCGTCCCCTGTTGACTCGGAGGGGATATTGCCTTGCGTGGAAGTTTTTTCCGCCTGTTCCTTGCCAGGCCTCAGGGCCGTCTGATTGATATACTTACTAATCTCGTAGCCATTGCCGGTGATCTTCATGTATCACCTCCATATCATGTAATCATCTGATCGTCAATTCTGCTCTTGGCGATCTCTTCCAGACGATTTCTCAGGAATTTGGAATCCTGGATAGAAAGGGTTTTTGTTACCTCGCCGTTTTCTTTATCAATGACCTTGAA
>DAOVEU010000075.1:0-7426 GCA_030668805.1 Desulfobacterales bacterium | reverse complement strand
CAAGAGATAAATTCTTTTGTTCGTACTTTTTGGTGTCAGGTGTCAGGTGTACTTTTTGGTGTCGGGTGTCAGGTTTCAGGTGTCAGGTACAAGAAACACTGACACCTGAAACCTGAACACTGAAACCCCAAACCTGGAGTGGTGAAAAAAAGTGTAAACTAGTTTGTGGCGAAAATGAAGGATGCCGAATTTCCTTTATATAAAATCGCGAAGCGATTTTATAACTTGACAACCTGATTCAGTCGATAATCTTATACAGTTTGTTCCCTTTGAACATGAATAACGTCCTATTCTTATCCGGTCTTAAGTAATTCCACTCGGGCTGTGACAATATGAATTCACGGCCATAATCACTTGTGAGATTGGTTCCCCCAAGATAGGCAGGATATCCAAGAGTAAGAAGAATCTCCTCTTTGGTCATACCTATCTCGTCAACTCCCGATTCTATACTATCCCGAAAAGCCGGGTTGATTTTGTCAAGGCCAATTCTATTCTTATCTTCTGCGAAAAACTTGTGAAATGATAACTTAATATCTTCCGGACTCACATCAGTAAGCCAACGGCCAAGTACATACTCCCTATCGTTGGCCACAAACGTAATAACCTTTTTTGAAATATCTTTAATAGTACACTCGGTCCCTGCCGGAATAAAAATACCCTGGTGATAAAGATTGGTAAACCGGATGACGTGTCCTTCCCAGGTCCTGAAGGCCACCCTGTTGAAAACTGTATCTCCTATCAATGTGTCAATCCCGGATTGATCTGCAACTTCTTTGAAAGGTGTTTTGAAAAGCGCGCAGCCACAAAGTATCAATACGAAGGAAAGAAGCAGTGTGAATTTGTAATGAACTTTCTTTTTAAGATTCATGCCACACCTCCTTTAGGGCTTGCCCAAGAATAACTTGGCAGAATTGGCGCTCAGATTTGGGTCACATTTGGCCGATCCGATTGAGCAAAACCACAGGAATAGCAGGCTATTTTGCGAATGAGTATCGGTCAAAGATGGCCTGAAGCTGGGATGCCAAAATGGTAAGTTATTTTCGTGCAAGCCCTTGGTTACTGTTTAAGACCTTGTTTCGTTTCCATCCGGAAACACTATCCTGTCCAATAGGAAATTCCGGAAAGACACTAATTGGTAGAAACATGTTCCAGGAACTTACTCATATAAGAACTCAACGCCGGGCCAGGGTGGTTTTGCTCACCCCTGGGAGCAACAGGCGGTCCCTGCTTATCCGGGCCAGTCTCTCCCCCAGGCCACCAAACAGCAGCGCCGCAACGCGTGCCCCCCTGGCGGCTGGTCGGGTCCACCCGCAAACCGTTGTGCAAATTTCTCGAAAGCCCAACTGATCGAGCATCCTATATATGGTATATGGAGAAAAGTCAAGCAGATGTGAGGGGGCCTGATAGAGTTTCAGGCGCGGCGCCCACCGCAAAGAAGCAAATCGGAGCTCTGTTGACAACCGCAGGGTTTTACATTAATCTTCCTTTTCCCGGAAGCAACGAGGAGTAAAGACGGCAACCTTGTACCCTTTAAGAAGCGAGGTTGCCATTGCAATGAAGTCAGCGAAGCTTAGATCTGAAAATGCGTGATCATATTCTGGATAAACCATCCTTATATCAACAGACACTGAAGACGGTACAGACGCTGCCAGGGCCTGTCTGTTATGGATTTGCGCGTCTTGTTGCCGCTCTTGCATTCGTGTTCTCTCGGCGGGACAGGCGTCACGTGTTACATAACCTGGACATTATTCTTAATGGCTGCCAGCCACCGGATAGTCGACGGCGGCTGCTGTGGCGTTTTTTCCAGAACTATGGCATCTACATGGTCGATTTCTTTCGCCTCCTCGGTATGACCCTGGAGGAGAGCAAGGCCTTTACACAATTGTATGAAGGACGACAACATTTGGACGAGGCCCTGGCTAAAAGGCGGGGCGTGGTGTTGCTGACCGCTCATCTGGGCCACTGGGAGATCGGCGGTCTGGGATTGCGAGCCATGGGCTATCCGGTCAACGTGGTTGCCATCAAGCACAACACCGGCTTCACCAACACCCTGGTCAACCGTTTGCGCCGTCGTCACGGGATCCGGGTCATTGAAGTGAAGGAGTCGATGTACGGCACGATCGAGCTCGTCAAGGCCCTCTGTCGTAACGAGATCGTGGCGGTATTGGGGGATCGGGTCTTTTCTGACCGATCCGAGACCACGACATTGTTCAACCGCCAGGTGCGGCTGCCGGTTGGGCCGCTAGTCCTGGCCATGGCTGCCCGTGCGCCAGTGATTCCCGCGTTCTCGATCATGGAAGCTCCGGGACGGTATCACGGCATCATTGAGCCAGCGCTCGATCTCCGTTATGGCCCAGACCGCGAGCAGGCGCTCCATCATAATCTGCGACAGGTGGCGGCGATCTTTGAACGATACATCCGCCGCTATCCGGACCAGTGGTATCACGTTGAGCCCCTTTAGATATGGATGTCACTCTGATCGTACCCAGATGGCCTGCCAACAGTCTTTGGGGCAAGGTGGTCTTCCGTTTTCCCTACTTGGGCCTGACCACCCTGGCCGCCTTGACACCCCGTGATGTCCGGGTACGTCTGATAGATGAGAATGTTGAAGAAATCGATTGGAAGGCTACAGCAGATCTGGTGGGCATCTCTTTGATGACGCCTTTGGCCCCCAGAGGCTATGGAATTGCCGATGCATACCGGAAACGGGGTGTGTCGGTGGTGCTCGGCGGCATCCATCCCAGCATGATGCCAGAGGAAGCGAGCGCGCACGCAGATGCAGTGGTGGTGGGCGAGGCAGAGGGTCTCTGGCCCCGGGTGGTGGAAGATGTCAGGCAGGGGGAACTGCAACCCCTTTATCGAAGCGAGGACCACTCGCCTTTGACCAACCTGCCGCTGCCGCGCCGTGAATTGCTCAAGCGGAAGGCCTATTTTTTTGTCAATACAGTGCAGACCACCCGTGGCTGTCCCTTTGACTGCGAATTCTGCTCAGTCACCCAGTTTTATGGACATACCTACCGGCTCCGGCCTGTGGAAGAGGTGGAGCGCGAGGTTCGGAATCTGGAGGGCCGCTTCGTCTTTTTTGTGGATGACAATATTGCAGGAGACAAGGCTTATGCCAAAGCGCTATTTCGCCGCCTGATTCCATATCGCCTCAAGTGGGCCAGCCAGGCTTCCATTACCATCGCCCGGGACCAGGAGCTCCTCAGGCTGGCGCGGCAGAGCGGGTGTATGGGGCTATTTATTGGCTTCGAATCCCTGTCTCAGAAGACCCTGAAAGAGATGGGCAAAACCTTCAACCGGGTCGCGTCTTACAGGGACATGATCAGACGCATCCACAGCCATGGCATCGGCATTCAGGGCTCCTTTATTTTTGGTAATGACGGCGACACCCCGTCGGTCTTTGCCGAGGTTGTTCGCTTCACCGAACAAACCAGGCTGGATGCGGTGCTCTTTTCCATCCTCACCCCCTTTCCGGGAACCCGTCTGTACCGCAAGATGAAGGCTGAGGGTCGCATCCTGACCGACGATTGGGCCCGCTACGACATGAACCACGTGGTGTTCAGCCCCCGGGGAA
The DNA here is from genome assembly GCA_030668805.1 of Desulfobacterales bacterium. Taxonomy (GTDB): domain Bacteria; phylum Desulfobacterota; class Desulfobacteria; order Desulfobacterales. The sequence goes on along the minus strand of DAOVEU010000075.1, from coordinate 3,849 downwards.
TGGGAGTCGAACAGTTGCAACAGGGTTTCAACTGGGCATACAGTCGTTTATATTCGTGGCGCTCGATTGCCAAACGACTGTTAGGGGTGCGGCGCAACCTCCAGTTGTTCGGGCCCCAAAACGTGGGGTTTCGCAGGGCCTGGCTTGAGGTCCTCAAAGATAAGGATGACAGTCCATGAGCGGCTGTGCCTTCTTGTTTCCGGGTCAGGGTGCCCAGTACGTGGGTATGGGACGTGACCTGGTAGGGCGCTTCCCGGAGTGCCAGCAGATGCTGCGACGGGCCGAGGCCCACCTGAATCCTGCCCTTGGAGACATCATGTTTTTCGGCCCTGAAGAGCGGCTCCAAGAGGATTTCATCGCCCAGGTGGCGGTCTACACGGTAAGCTGCATGGTAGCCGACCTGCTTGAAGCCAGGGGCATTAGCGCTGGCGCCTTTGCTCCCTACAGTTCGGGAATCTATGCGGCAGCTTATGCCGCCGGTGTGGTGGACTTTGAGACTGGCCTCACGCTGATGCAGGAGGCAGCTCGCTGCATCCGTAAGGAGAAGGCCCAGGCCGCCATGGGTGTAGTGTTGGGCTTGTCGGCCTCCGAGGTCGAGGAGTTGTGCGGCAGGGTGGCAGGCGTGGTTGAGGTGAGCATTATCAATACCCGGCACCAGATTATTGTTTCCGGGGAGCGGCCGGCAGTATCTGCTCTCTTGAAACAGACGGTGGAGACCGGGGCTCTGAAGGCTGACTGGCTGCCAGCAGCGGCAGCCTATCACTGCAGTCTGCTGCGGGGCGCTGATCAATGCCTGGCCAAAACATTCACCCAAACTCCCATGAAAGAGCCCCACACCCCCATCATATCCTACATCGACTCCCAGACCATGGAGAGCGCATCCCAGGTAAAAGGGCTCCTTTCCACTCAACTTGAGAGTCCGGTAAGATGGGTAGGGGTGGTGGAGGAACTGGTTCGCCGGGAGCTAGGGCCCATGGTTGAGGTGGGGCCAGGCCAGATCCTTGGCCGCTCGGTCCGGTGGATTCACCGCCAGGCCCAGGTGCTGCCCACGGAAGATTCAATAGCGATCAAACAAACACTCAAGGAACTATGCTAAAATCAGAGGGAACAACATTTTCTATGAATCTATCTACAAATCTTACTTTGAACCCTATAATATGACACAACTTCTCAACTATTGCAATTATTGGGAGAATAAGAAGCATATGCGTTACAAGTGTAATTCTAGGAAATCCAAAGTTTAGTCTCCGAATAGATGCAAAATTATTCTTTATAATTGGCGAAAAAACTATGTACTCGATCAAAAAGAAAACAGGTGCGAGGGGAACTGAGAGCACGGTTATGGCCTGAAAGAGTCTGTCTATTGTTTTACGTCTCCCTATTAAGTCACGAATATTATTGGCTGAATAGGTGCAAGGTCTATCGGAAGACACTCCTTCTATAAGCCATTTTATTATGAGATAAGAAATCACATAGGCCGTTATAGCAACTATGTCCATTACTGGCCTAAAATGGCTATGGTTGTTGTCATACATGGGGTCAATTTTTACGGACCTAATAAAAGCACCCATGTTTCCTGCCTTCATCAATATTTCAGTTTCAGTGACATATCTATCTGTTGTTAATAGGATGTTTTCTATTAGTGAGAGAGGATACAGTCTGAAGCCGCATTGTGTATCATCAATGAATTGGTTTGCTGCAAGGGAGATATAGAACCTTGCAATATACATCGAATTATATCTTCCCCTTGGTATCTTTTCCTTCTCATGCACTCTTGAACCTACGATTATATCATTTGGATGTATATCATGTGCTTGAGTAAAATTGGGAATATCCTTAGTGTCATGCTGCCTATCAGCATCCATGCTTATTGCAGCATCGTATCCTTCCTCGATGGCCCTCTGAAAAAGCACCTTTAGCGCGTGCCCTTTCCCTCGGTTTTTGTCTACTAATATTATCTCAGCACCAGCTTCAGCAGCAAACTTCGCTGTATCATCAGTTGAACCATCATCAGCAACCATAACAAAAGGGACGTGTTTTAATGCTCCTCTGACCACATGCCCTATTGTCTCGGAGGCATTGTATGCTGGAATCACAACGCAGATTTTGGATGCCATATAATTCCTTTCCCACAAGAAGCTCATAAATGGCCTTCATTATCTTCCGGAACATTGATTGTAAAAATGCCTGGCGGTAACGGTTCATTGATCGAGGTAAATTGTAACCATACAGAGGTATGGTCCCCTTTCACTTCCTTGAAATGAATTCGCTCCGGAAGCCAGTTCTTGGGGCTTACCGCAACTTCGATCGTATCAATATGCCTCGCTATGGCCTTCATTTTGGGTATCAATTTCAGGTGATAGGTACCTGAATGCGTCTTTGAGGTAAGCTGGATCTTGTATCGTTTTTTCAACTCCTCAACTGACTGTCCGATACCGAAGTATTTCTTGAGTATATTATCGCTTTTCCCGAGGCGTCTTTTTTTGGCTTTCGACAAATCAGGATCATAGACAAGCAGCAGGTTATTTTTTAAAAGGAAGACCAACGGCGATGGACTTGTGACCTTCAGAAGCATTTTGCCTGTGCAATCAAAATAGATCAAACCTTCGGAGTGCAATGGTTCCTGAAGCAACTCGGTCTTCTTATTTTGCACGAACTTTGCGGTAAAGGTCTTTAAGCTTTTTTCCTTCTCCTTGATGTTCTTGATGACCCAATTCAGCTCCGATTCTGACTGCGGGTCTGTTTCAGATGGAAACACCGAGTAAGGATGTAGGAACAGGCTTAGACCTGAGAGTATGAGCAGAATATGTTTTTTAAAAACAGATTTTCTCATGACAGCGTCTCAAGGGTTTTTTCAGGGAGCTGGAGTAACCCCATTTTCCTGAGAATGAGGGACATTAGAACACGACGAAGAGACCCTGAACGGGTACGATTTCTCATACGAGTGCGCCATATTCCAGGTCAAGATTCTTCTCTATGGCTGACCTTACAACTGCCATTAATTCATCTCTATTCCCATCAAATGCGCCAGGATCGATCAAGTCGCCGACAACAATCTCAATCTTGCCCGGCATCAGGGCCAGCGTGCCTTTAGGCAGCACAAAACGGCCCCCGTTTACTGTGACGGGTAGTATGGGTATACCGGACATAATGGCCAAGATTGCCCCTCCCCTGTGAAATTTTTGCAAATGCCCATCCTTGCTTCTTGTCCCCTCAGGGAAGATGATCACAGATGTCCCTTCTCGTATTTTCTGGCCGGCCACTTCCAGGCCAAGAACCGTATTCTTGCCCTTCCTTTTGTCAATATATATATGCCCCATTCGCTCGAGGGCATAACCAAAGACCGGCATCTTCTTTATCCCGGATTTTATGATCCACCGGAGCTGAAGGGGGAGTTTTCCTATTAAGGCCCACACGTCAAACAGACTCTGGTGATTTGACATGATGATATGAGCGCGGCCTTTTTCTATTTTTTCCCTACCACGTATCGACAACCTGGTACCAGATAGGTAGACGTTGAGCAAAGACCAGAACCTGCCGATATAATGGACCAAATTCCCATTTCTATCGAATGGGGAAATCATAATGATGAGCAGGGCCAACACGAAAGTGTTAAGAATGACGGAAATTAGGTAAAAAGGGCGGATCAAAGGGTACAAGACCCAATAGAAAATGATCTTCAAGATTCGTTTTCCTTAAATCATCAGGTGAGAATTTAGTGCTTGCAAACAAATAATGGCCACATCTATAAAGGCTGTTACGGAACACCCACAATTTGGGTGAAGCCCGTAAGCTCTCCAGCCGTCAACTCGATAGTATAGGACCTAAAGTGATCGGTTCCAGGTTCAG
>DAOVEU010000010.1:0-13495 GCA_030668805.1 Desulfobacterales bacterium | reverse complement strand
TTGCTATGGCAGATTGCCTACACAGAGATTCATGTCACGAATACCCTCTGGCCCGATTTTAGAAGAGAGGAGTTGATCCGGATACTGCACGATTACGAAAAGCGTGAGCGTCGATTTGGGATGACCGGTGCCCAGATCAAGGAAGCGCATCGCAGGCAATAGTCGTCTTGATAAGGCGAAACCTTTACAGATGAGTCAAGCCCGCCCTGGCGCGATGTGATTGGAACAAGCTATTGTCGCTGTAATATTAGAGAAGCGTAAGCTACAGAAATCAGTCCTTGCCTGTCAGGTCTGGGCCAGGGTTTTGTGGGGTACGTGGTTTGCAAACTTTGGCAGATACTGGATACTGGTCACTCGATACTGGATTGAATAAGGGAGATTTCCCTTTTTTGCTATCCAGCATCCAGTATCCAGTATCAAGCATCCAGTCCGCCGTAGGCGGATGAGCGGAGCGAACTAAGTCCCATGTCTTCGCATTTAAAACGATGGCTTACGGCATTGGTGCTTTTGCCACTGCTGGTCTTGTTGATAGGGAAGGGGGGCCGAACCTGTTTTGCCCTGGTTGTGGGCTTGGCGGCAGCAGTGAGCCTGTTGGAATACTACGCCCTGGTTCTGTCCCGGGAGACGATGGCCATAAAAGCGCCAGGGTTGGTCCTTGGCCTGGTCATGCTAGCCTCTTTTTATTGGGACGGTTTGGTGGTAATCCCTGCCGTGCTGGTCCTGGCCTTCTTCGGTTCTGCCATGATCTGCCTGGCGCGGTTCGAGCCACAGACTTCCGTGCCGGAAATGCTTTACAAGCAGGTCACAGGCCTTATTTATATCCCCTTCTTGCTGGGCCACTTGATACTGATCCGGAATTGGAATCAGGGGGCCACGTGGACATTTCTTCTTATGGCAGTCATAATTACCGGGGACACGGCTGCCTACTACGTTGGAAAGACCCTTGGCCGGCATAAGCTTGCGCCGAGAATAAGCCCTGGTAAGACCGTGGAGGGAGCAGTAGGCGGATTGGCGGCCAACCTCTTGGTTGGCGTCTTATTTAAGCAATGCTGCTTCCCCGAGTTTGGCTGGGGTTTCTGGATTGTTTTGATTATGGTCATGGGGGCCTTGGGGCAGACAGGTGATCTGGTCGAGTCGATGTTGAAACGCTCGGTCGGCCTGAAGGACTCCGGAAGTATCTTTCCGGGACACGGAGGCTTCCTGGACCGGATTGATGCCTTGCTTTTTGCAGCACCAGCGCTCTATTATTTCAAGATCTATCTCTTGTCGTAGCGGACATGTTCTTGTCTCTCACAGAGCCCACAGAGGCACTGAGTTTTTGAGCTGAATCCTTGAGAGGAGGATTCAGCTCAAGAATCATCTCTGCGATCTCTGTGTGCTCAAGCGACTGCAAGGAGCGGGCGAGAGAATCTTTATATAAATGAAACGCCTTTCAATACTTGGGTCTACGGGTTCAGTCGGCAGGAATGTCTTGCGCGTGGTGGACCAGTTTCCGGAGCGATTCTCGGTTGCGGCCCTGGCAGCAGGTCGAAATGTAGGGCTCCTGGCCGAACAGGTCATGCGTTTCACCCCTGAGGTGGCCGTGATACTGAATGAGGACCTGGCAGGCCAGCTCAAAAGGATGGTCATGGGCGCAAGGCGTTTAGAAATCTTGCACGGTCTGGATGGGTATAGAGCTGCCGCAACGCTGACTTCGGCTGATCTTGTGGTTTCGGCCATGGTGGGCTCAGCCGGCCTCCTGCCTACTATAGCTGCGATAGAGGCCGGCAAGTCCGTTGCCCTTGCCAATAAGGAGAGCCTTGTGATGGCGGGGGAACTTGTGATGGGCACTGCCCGAAGAAACGGAGTCTCAATCATCCCCGTAGACAGCGAGCACAGTGCCATTTTTCAGTGTCTTGCCGGACACCGCAGGCAAGACCTCGAGCAGATCATCCTTACGGCATCCGGGGGGCCTTTTCTGGATAAATCGACAGAAGATTTTGACGGGATTACCCCGGAGATGGCCCTTTGTCATCCTACGTGGAAGATGGGTCCAAAGATTACCATAGACTCGGCCACACTGATGAACAAGGGACTTGAGGTGATTGAAGCAAGATGGCTCTTTGATGTGCCTTTGGAGGTTATCCAAATTATGATCCATCCTGAAAGTGTGATCCATTCAATGGTGGTCTATCAGGACAGTTCTGTCATAGCCCAGCTCGGTTTGCCCGACATGAGGGTACCGATTGCTTATGCCCTGTCCTATCCGGAGCGACTTCCCCTCGGGCTGCCTGCGCCTGATTTTGTTGATATAGGTTCTCTTACCTTTCGGGAGCCGGACCTGGAGAAGTTCCCGTGCCTCGCTCTGGCCCTTGAGGCCTGCACGATCGGAAAAACCATGCCCGCCGTGTTAAGTGCTGCGAATGAAGTGGCAGTGGATGCCTTCCTGAACTACCGTATCAGGTTGAGGCGTATTGGGGAAGTGGTTCAACAGGTGATGGGTAAACACAAACCGGTTTCCAGCCCCGGGCTTTCGGATATCCTGGAGTCGGCAGACTGGGCGCGCCGCACGGCTGAGGAAGGTCTATGACTACCAACATCATTTCGTTTGCCATTGTACTGGGTGTCCTGATCTTCGTGCACGAGTTTGGCCACTTCCTTTTGGCAAAACTCATGGGCGTGGGAGTGAAAAAGTTCTCGCTGGGGTTTGGTCCCAGAATCGTTGGCAAGAAGATCGGGATGACCGAGTACCTGATCTCAGCGATTCCCCTGGGCGGATACGTGAAAATGGTAGGGGAATCGCCAGAAAAGGAACTGGACGAATCGCTGCTCCCCTTGTCCTTCTCGCATAAGAGCCTTTTCAAGCGAAGCCTGATCGTTCTGGCGGGGCCGGTATTTAATCTCCTGCTGTCGGTGGTGATCTTTTTTGTATTCTTTCAGGTCTCAGGCCTGCCGATTATGAAGCCGGAGGTAGGGGAAGTTCAAGAGGGGATGCCTGCCCATGAGGCCGGTATACGCACGGGGGACCGTGTTTTGTCTATTGACGGCAAACCGGTAGCCCGATGGGAAGACTTGGCAGACCTGATCAAGCAAAGTAGTGGTGGTCCCCTCCGCATTGAGATATTGCGAGACAACAGTACTCTCCTGGTGAAGGTGGTTCCCAAACTCGTTTCTTCCAAGAATCTGTTTGGAGAACCGGTTGAGAAATATGTCATAGGAATAACTGCTTCCGGGGCCGTTACTATAGAGCGACTCAACCCCTTTCAGTCCGCTGCCCAGGGGGTGTTGCAAACCTGGCAGATTGGCAAACTTACGGTATTGGCGATTGGAAAGATCATTGCCGGTACCATTTCGGCCAAGACCCTGGGTGGTCCGATCATGATTGCCCAGTTGGCAGGACAGCAGGCCGAGGCTGGCATCATCAATCTCATCTTTTTTATAGCCCTGTTGAGTGTCAACCTGGGCATAATCAACCTGCTGCCGATCCCGGTCCTGGACGGAGGACACCTTCTTTTCTTTTTGATCGAAGCCGTGAGCCGCAGGCCCATCAACCTCAAGATGCGGGAAGTGGCACAACAGGTTGGCATCTTCATTCTTGTTTTGCTTATGATCTTTGTGTTCTACAACGATATTGTGCGGATCTTGTTTGATTAGGTAGTTAGGGGGGGAAAACAGTATGGTGCCGGAAAAAGAAAAGGCCGGTTTTCCAGTGATCCCTTCAGACAGAGAAGATGACCTTCATAATCTGTATTTTGCCGATTCAGCGGACCTGGTGTTATTTGTCGCTGGGAACCAATTCATGGTCATGGACGAACTGATTCGTGTATTCCAAGAAGAACACGCCGACGTAGAGAAGATCTTCTATGAAACACTTCCCCCAGGCCTGGAACTGAAACAGATACTGGCAGGAGGCGCTATTTTTCGGGATAGGGTCATAGACGTGGTCCCCGATATTTACGCATCTGTTACCGAGAAGGCCATGGAGCGCCTTGAAAGGGAGGGGTTCATTACAAAGGGGGACTATTTTCTTTATCTTCACAACCGTATTGTTTTGATGGTACCAGAGGGCAACCCTGCACAGATTGTGTCTGTTGCTGATTTGGGGCGAGAAGAGGTACGCGTTTCCCAGCCGAATCCGGAATACGAGGACATTGCTTATTATATTATCGACATGTATCAGCAGACAGGCGGGGAGGGGCTTGTCCGTTGTATCATGGAGGAAAAACGGGCCGAAGGGACAACCATCCTGACAGTCGTACATCACAGGGAGACTCCACTGAGGATAATAGAGGGGACAGTTGATGTGGGGCCGGTCTGGGCCACGGAGGTGATACACGCGCGGCAGAGCAATCTTTCGGTGGATATGGTTGAACCCGGAGAGGACCTGGATCAGAGGGACAGGATAAACTATTATATTTGCAGATTAAAGAATGCTGCCCATCCTGAAAATGCCGTGAAGTTCCTTGATTTTATAAAGTCAGCTCGTGCTCAGGGGATCTATGAAGCTCACGGCTTTGTGCCTCATTTTAAGACTTCTGCGCAATAATCTCTAGAACTTAGAGCTTTCGCCCAAACCAATACTCCAATATACTGCGGAGGCAATGCACTCCCATTGCCGGTCCTCCCACATTATCAAATCGTTTTGGTAACCGTTCACGGGTTCACGGTTCAGAGGTTCACGGTTCACCGAAAACCCGCCTGCCACCCGCCTGCCGACGCCTGAGACAGCATTCAGCTTATGTGCCGGCACCTCTGGCAATGGCGGGCAGGACGCCTGGCTTGCAAGCGAATTGGAATGCTGACACACACGGCAATGGCGGGCAGGTCTGAACCGTCCCGCCTGCCTCGCAAGCTTGGCGAGCGGGCAGGTGATTCGTGAGTTCTGACTGGAGAAGGCATGAGATCAGACAGGAGCGTAGCTTTTGAGAAGGAGCGGACTCGATGTTGAGCATAAGAAAAATTGGCGTAATTGGCCGCACCTACCGTCACCTGAACCGCTACCGCCAGATCCTTACTGTCCTTTTCAAATACGGCTTTGGGGATTTGGTGGATATCCTGAAGATCGAACAGTATCTTGAAATCGGTCTTCAAATGATCTCCAGGAAAAGGCGGGAGCAGGTAGAGAGACTCACCAGGTCGGAAAGGGTTCGAATGGCACTAGAAGAGCTTGGGCCCACCTTTATCAAACTGGGCCAGGTACTTTCCACGCGTCCCGACCTGGTTCCAGTACAATTTATAGAAGAGCTTTCGAAACTCCAGGATCATGTACCCCCCTTCCCCTATGCAGAGGTCGCGCAAATCATTGAGTCAGAGCTTGGCGCGGCGCCCGGAGATATATTCCGGCATTTCGAGGAAACGCCTCTTGCCGCAGCGTCTATAGGCCAGGTTCATAGGGCACAGTTAAAGGATGGCGAGGAAGTAGCAGTCAAGGTCCAGCGTCCCGGTATCCGCAAGATCATCGAGGTAGATCTGGAGATTATGCTCCATTTGGCCTCGCTCATGGAGCGGCACTTAGAAGAATTTCAGGTGAATCGCCCTGTGAGAATCGTGGAGGAATTTGCCCGCACCCTTGAAAAAGAGATAGATTATACGATCGAGGCTTCACACATAGAGCGGTTTGCCCGGCAATTTATAGATGATCCGACTGTTTATGTTCCCAAGGTCTTTCGCGAGACAACAACAGAGCGCGTCCTCACCATGGAGTATATCGACGGGGTCAAGGCTTCCGAGATTGACCGCATAAAGAAGGAGGGATTGGACAGGAAGATCATCACCGCAAGGGGAGCCGACCTGATCCTCAAGCAGGTATTTGATCACGGTTTCTTTCATGCAGATCCCCATCCAGGGAATATCTTTGTCCTGCCCGGTAATGTGCTCTGCTATCTTGATTTCGGTATGATGGGATCGATCGACCGGCAGACCCGGGAAGATTTTGCTGATCTGGTCCATAGCGTGGTGAGCAGAGATGAATCGAGGGCCATGCAGGCTCTCCTCATGCTTACCCAGTATGATGAGGAACCCGACACACGGCTCTTAGCAAGAGATTTAGCGGATTTCATGGGGCAGCATCTTTATAAGCCACTTAAAGATCTACAAATGGAAAAGCTCCTCCACCAGCTCATGGAACTCATTTCTCGCCATCGTCTCCAGATGCCGCCTGATCTTTTTCTGATGTTGAAAGCATTAGCCACTGTAGAGGGCGTTGGTCTTTCGCTTGATCCGGATTTTCACATGGTCAATCAAGCCGCTCCGTTTATTCAGCGCGTCAAGATGGACCGGCTCCATCCAAAGCGGGTGGCAAGCGATATCCTTAGATCCAGCACCGAGCTGGTTCGACTTATCCAGGAAATCCCCGGGGAGCTGCGTGAGCTATTGAGGCAGATGAAACGGGGTAAGGTGAAGATGGAATTTGAGCACCGGGGGCTTGAGCCAATGCTGGCGACCCATGACCAGATCAGCAATCGGATAGCTTTTTCCATTGTCATCGCAGCCCTCATCGTCGGTTCCGCCCTGATCGTTCTCTCCAAAACGCCTCCATTCCTGTTCGGCATCCCGGTCATTGGCATCCTCGGTTTTGTGGCCGCTGCCGTAATGGGCATGTGGCTTCTCATAGCCATCTTGAGAAAGGGGAGGCTGTAACCGTTCACGGGATGGCGTGTTTCTTGAAAACATACAAGCAGTTTATTGCCTCGGAAGTTGACCCCGCCTCGTTTCTTGACCCCGCCCCGCTTCTTCAATAGGATTGACAAAGCCGACTGCTCAGGCACGTAGTGGCCTAATCATTAGCGCGTTGCGTGGTAAGACGTGCTCAAAATATGCCGGGGTAGTGGGAGTTGGTACAGCCAGAGTCGATCAAGAGAACAAGGCAATCTATAGCTTGACACGATAGTAGATGGTATTAAGGGTCAACTCAATATTGATGGAATTGATTCTGAACGTATCATCCAGGCTTTTGAATTCATCCAGACTCCAGCCACCCGCTTCATTTTTAAAAAAGTATTCAACATGGTAAGCATATTGATCGATCAGGACATAATCTTTTAAAGAATGTATATTCCGGTATGCAGTAAATTTTGATCCTCTGTCATAATCTTTTGTGGAATCGGAGAGGATTTCAAAGATAACGACAGGATTAGCAATAGTATCATCCCGACCATCGACAAATTCAATATTCCCACAGACTACGCTCAAATCCGGATACGTATAGTGTTTGGCTTTATCGGTCTGGATTCTCATATCACCGGCAAAAACAAAACAGTTTGAATCGTGAAATGACTCGTGCAGCCTCGAGGCAACATTCATTGCAATTATATTATGATTAAAAGATGCATCGGTCATGGCAAATATTTCACCATGGTAATATTCGCTCTTGTATTCGGCAGACTCTTCCAGTGTAAAATATTCTTCGGAAGTAATCGGCTTTTTTTCCGGTTGTGGCATAATAAATCCACCCCCTTTTTTCAGCGGTCATAACGTTTGATTGTTTATTACTAAACGGTCGAAGTTTCCCTGCAGCTTGCTGCAGGGAATCTTCAAAAAGTGTCCAAGCATGCTATTTTATTTGAACTATTACATTCTTCACCATTCTTGTCAACAAACGGTTTTAGCCGCACCCGATATGGTGCAGAGCGCCTGAGGTGTTGATGCCACATATCAATTATTGTGGTATGCCGCTTGAGTGAACAAACGTTCGAGTCCGATAAAATCGCGAAGCGATTTTATAACAGGTTATATTTTCTAAAAGCCTCAGCCATTTTATGGTCATCCTTGGCAAGATCCTTTAAAGCATCCATTAATCTCCTCAAGATTCCCTCTTTTTCCATGAATTCAATGGCCTCTAGCCTTGCTTCCCGAATCAGGATCCTCCTGTCCCAGTAACCAAACCCGATAACCACGACGATTAATGCCGTTTATCAATCCCTACCATTTTTACTTTAAGTTCAATGACAAGCTCTCTGTCCTTCTGGGTGAATCCACCTTTTGCAAATGTGGGGGTACCGGCAAATACTAACAAAAACAAGATAGCACTAATAAAAAATATTTCATAAATTATCCTCCTTGGCAGCTTCGTTCATGAGTGATATCAACATCTCAATTTACCATCTCAAAACCCAAAAAGCAAGAGGGATCGAATCAATTTCACATTCCAATTCCTTCTGCCTTCTGCCTTCTGCCCTCTGTCCTCTGTCTTCTGCCCTCTTCCTTCTGCCCGTAGGCCTACGCCCCGGAGGGCTACACCGCTCAAAATGGAAATTCCTCTATACGATCAAGTTAGAGAGGATAAAGGCATAGAGCAAAGCGCATGGCGCAAAGCGTTTTTTTGGGCTCTTACCCTATGCTCTATGCGCCTTACGCTATGCTGAGCGAAGTGCTCCTTTGGCGGCATAAGCCATGCATAATCAGGAACAACTTTTTACCATTCAGCAGCTTAGTCTGAAGCTTGAAATACCAAAACCCACCTTACGTTTTTGGGAAAAGGAACTGGACGGCATTATAGTTCCTCTTAGGACCAACGGTGGACAAAGGCGCTACACCGCAGAGAATATCTCCATCGTTGAAGAGATAAATAGACTTAGAATCAAAAGATGGATAAGTCTGGCCGACATTAAGAGAAAGCTCGGCAATGGCGGCAATGGGAGCAATTCGAATGCAAGGGGAATCGATTTTCTGGCAAACAGGGTAGCAGAGGTTGTGAGGGCGGAGGTTTATCGATTTTTTGAAAGACAAGATGAATGAAGAAGGATTACACATCTACCGCGCCTTCGGGACAAGCGGCTGGGGGTGCTATGGCTATTTTACAGGTCAAAGCGTTTTAGAGCATTGAGCCTGTCCTTAGCCATCTGCTGCCAGAGTGGTGGTCTATGTTCCTGGTTTTTCATGTTGGCGCCTTTTTTTATGGTCCTTCCACAAAGTAGGAAGAACAAGAATAGAAGCAACAATAAGAATACCAATAAGAAGGATTAAGATGTTAGTAGTCATTTTTTTCATCACCGCCTTTCAAGAGAAAAAAACTATAGAGATAAAGTACAACATAGGTAATTTGATCAAGGGTAAACCACCGGCTGTGCCGGTGGACTATGACTTGACCCACAATTGGAGTAGTAGTTATCTTACGAAAAAGGTGAAAGCCAGGGAAAAGATAGGCAGGACCGTTTCAAGAAATAACGAATTTGTGGTCTCAGGAAAATGGGCGAAATACCTCTTTGCTATGGCGAAAAACCAATTGGAGCGGGCAAGTTAGATAGAATGTGGCCTTTAGAATAATCAAGCAGAAGAAAATAATAGAAGGACTGTCTGTATGACCATTCGCTATTTTGAAAAAATCAAAAAGAGAATAGCAAAGCTCGAATGGTTGATAGAACGAGAAAGTATTGACACAGAATATGATGAAGATGCTGATGTCGGTATTGTCAGCGGGAGTATTACCTTCAAGGACGGTTCTGTTTTCCACTTTAAAGAAGTTTTCTTAGAAAAAAGCAGACAGTATCGATACCACTATATGGACGAAAGAAACAATCTGAACAAACCGCCATACCACTTTGGAACTCAAGCTGATGGCCATACTCACACATCCACCCCGCAATCCTTGCAGGGTTGCCTAACATGAGGGCATGATCCGGCACATCTCCGATCAGAGCAGCCCCTGCGCCGATAAAGGCTTACCTTCCGCTGGTTTGCCTGCTAAGTGACGTGGTAATAAGCACATGGTTATTTAAGGTACCACTGTATCAGACCTTAACCAATTGGTTTTCCAACGAAAACAGATATCAATTATCATGGCATATCGCTTGTGTGGACAAGCGTTCGAGTCAATGGCCAACATTGACCTTGATTGCCAACACCCCGTAAGGAAGTTCTGCCAAGCAAATTTGAGCTATTCGACAAATCGAAACCAAAAACGACTTACAGAAACCTCGTTCAGAGTGAAGCAAAAGTTCTCATCACCCGTGATAAAGTGACAGCTAAATTCGGCAAGGTTATTGGTTAATCAGTTTGGCCTGCCTAAAGCCTACGCCTTGTACTCCTTGGAGAGTCACTGGTGAGGGCAAGTATGTAGGCAGGGCTGACCCAGATCCGGCGAGACAGAAGAAACGGACGCGGAGCGGGTGGGCGAAAACGGGACTGTACTTGTGCCAAGGTTGGGGGTCAAGCGAAAAAAAACGAGCGAAGCTAAGCTAAGTTCGTTCTATTTTTTGCTGTGAGGGGGGATTCAGAAAGAGCTTTATTCTGCTAATCAGGTGTTTATAGATGGGCTCTGCAGTTTGAATGAACTGCTTTATGGGCCTCCACCGAATGTCCAGGTGCTCATGGGCAAGAATGTTTCGTAGGCTCGCCCACTGAGAGATGTTTTCTCCAAAAGCTTCATCGAAATGTTGGGTGGCCCCAAGTTCTTTCAAAAACCCCTTGTATGAGGTAGGAATTTTCCTGTCTTCAACGGCTAGGATAACTTTTGCTATGTCAATGGAGCAATTGACAATATTTTCAATCCACCTTTCGAGGTTTCTTCTTGTATCTCTGTCCTTATTATAAGTTTTCCAGTCAATCTTTGAGAATTTTGAAAAATCGGACAGTTCTGACTCCATAAAGTCAACATATCTTATTAATCGTTCTCTATCTTCTGGCAGTAGCTCCATGTCTTCTTTGCTCCTTAAGCGTCCAATATCCCTCAACCCACTGCCTGAAATCTATAGCTTCAAATGTAATCCTTAAAAGAAAGTCCATATATAGATTGCGATCCTTTATGATAATTGGGAGACCTCTAAGGGCGCTGTCCGCAACAGTCGGAGCAGCCCTGTTAAGAACTAAAAGGTCAACATCCTTTTCAACAATCCTTTCAATCTCTAACCATATTTGTCCTTCACTGCCATATTGAGAGCCTGTGCTTTCCCATTCCAGGATATCGGTTTCAGTTTTAAAATAGACGGCTATATCAATATCTGACTCGGCCCCCTCATGGCCTTTTGCCCAGGAACCAAAAAGGAAAGCCATGACAATATCGTCTCTTTTCTCGAAGTAATTTCTAAGTTTCCTTACAATTCTATTTGCGATTTCTTTCAACCCAATCTCTCCACTCTTGTTACCGCAGTAACCATATAACACCAAAAGTGATCGGTTCACGGTTCAGGGTTCAGCGTTCAAGGTTCAAAGGTTATAGTCTACTTTAGAAGGGTTCAGGGTTCACGGTTCAGGGTTAACAACCCCTGGCCCAGACCTGGTTGGTGAGCGTGATAGTCCCTCACGAGCGTGTCGCGCCAGGGCGGGCTTTGAACCTATGAACTTTGAACGGTGAACTTTCTTTATTGACGCGTCATCCTTTTGCTAACAGCCAGTTAGGGCTTTTCAACCGGGAACCGTGAACGTTGAACCGCTCAACCCAGGACTGTATATCCCTGTTTCACTTATAAGACGAATAATACCACCTTTTACCTGAACATAAATTTATTATAACCGTTCACGGTTCAGACTTGGTCGCCTTGCGCTACCCATATGTCTTGAGATAGTTCATGAATCCACGAATGGCAGCACGGGTTCGTCTGTCCTGCTCATAAACATTTTTAAATTCGTCGGGAAACATGTACTCTTCATCCAAGGCTACTACCCAGGTTGTCAGGTTCAAGGTTCACGGTTCAGGGGTTCAACCCGAACAGTTGTACATGCGGAGAGCCCTCAACTGGCTCAGAAAAAGCACAGGTTTAACGGTACAAGGTTAACAAACAACCATTGAACCGTGAACCCGAAACTTTGAACCTATGTAGTTAGCTCGTATCTGTCTCTTAGGGTCGTAGTCTTTGGCAAATGCTGGTTTGTCTGTCAGACTTTTGCACTTTCTTAAGTCAATTTGTGTGTCAGCTGCCAAGCCGCAATATCTTCAAAACGTTCAATCTTCATCGCTCTCTAACCGTGAACCGTTGAACCGTTGAACCGTGAACGGTTAG
This sequence comes from Desulfobacterales bacterium, assembly GCA_030668805.1. GTDB lineage: Bacteria > Desulfobacterota > Desulfobacteria > Desulfobacterales. Next base: position 1,580 of record DAOVEU010000010.1, on the reverse strand, counting down.
AATTTATTCTAACTTTTCCATTCGTTTTCGGCAACGGGCCATGGCCTTGATGATATGCTTTTCCACCATATTTTTTGAAATCCCAAAGCGAGCGGCAATCTCGGTATGGGATAGGTTCTTGAATTTGTGCAGCAAAAAGACAGTCCGGCACTTAGGTGGCAAATCAGCGATGGCTTGCCGAAGGATTTCGAGCCGTTCCCTTGCATCGGTAACAACCTCGGGAGACGATTCCAGGCAAGGGATCTGCTCAATGGCCAAGGCATTGCCCATACAGTTCAGGCGCATCTGCCGACTTCGCAGACTGTCCACGGCAAGGTTTGAAGCCGTTCTGTATAGAAAAGCCCGGGGGTGACGGATCTCTTCAGGATAGTCAAGACAAAGCATACGCACGTAAGCCTCCTGTGCCACGTCCCTGGCATCCTCCTTAGAGCCCAGTTTTTGGGTGAGAAATCTGCAAAGACTCCCGTACCATTCTTGAAAGATTCCGGTAATGAATTCTGTTTTTCTGTCAGACATGAACTTAGCCACGTTCCGGCGTGGCGGGACTTTTCTGATCGGCTCCTAACCTGGCCGTGGAATATCCAGGCAGTAAAAATAAAAAAGGCGCAACTCAGATGTTTTTCTGTAATCCAAGTTACGCCTTCACTTTTTCCCTCTCTTTGGTCAGGAAACCGTAAGACATCCCTTCAGGGTTTGATATCACTAAATAATTTAGGTACCCCTAACAAAGGAAAAGTTCACTGTCAAGTTTTTTTGGACCTGGGGGGTTAAGCAAGAGAATGCCTGGGCTGCCGGGAGGCATCGGGACATAGTTTGGGTCCGCAAAAAAATATTGAATATTTGACACAATATTTTATGTGGGGTATTATAACTATATTAATCCACATTAAATAGAGGTGTGTCTATGCGAACTATACAAATGACCCTGGATGACAACCTGGTTCAATCGGTCGACAAGGTGGTCAAAGAACTCAAAACGACCCGATCTGCTTTCACACGTAATGCTCTACGAAATGCAATCAATCGTTTCAACATTAGTCGTCTTGAAGAGAAACACCGGAGAGGATATGAGTTGCATCCTGTGAACAAGGAAGAATTCAGTGTGTGGGAAGAGGAACAGCATTGGGGGGATGAATGAAGCAGGGAGAAATCAGATGGTATAAATTCAAAGCTCCTGACAAGAAACGTCCCGTGTTGATTTTGACCCGCAACTCCGTTTTGGAATACCTTGTAGAAGTCACTATTGCACCGATCACATCAACAATCAGAGACGTACCAAGCGAAGTATTTTTGTCGAAACCTGATGGTATGCTAAGAGATTGCGCCATCAATTTTGATCATATCCAAACAGTCTCAAAAGGGAAAGTAGGTTCGCTCATTACAACTCTTTCCCCGCAAAAAAAGGGGCAAGTGCGCCAAGCAGTCTTATTTGCATTAGATTTATAGGTACGAACCAAGATAGTGGAGGGATAACAATCGCATTCTCGTGCCAAGATAAATCCGAGACCTTCTATGTTGCAGGAAATGTGACACTCCGAGGGATAACACCCTGAAGAGGCAAGGGAGAGCTTCACGTATGG
>DAOVEU010000179.1:0-5126 GCA_030668805.1 Desulfobacterales bacterium | reverse complement strand
GAAATGTGCCGGTAAAAAGAGCGAATGGTATATTTCTGCCCGGCTTCTTGATTTCACCTCCCAGGTAAGCAGCAGCATTCCATCCACTATAAGCAAATGAGACAAATATCAGCGAGACAGCAAACTTGTCTTGAAACACCGTCCTCAGGTCCAGGCCCTTGGAAAAATTGCCTGTTGAGCCATGACCCAGGCACAGTCCAGCCACAACAAAGACAACGATGAGTCCTATTTTAAAAACAGTCAATCCATTTTGGACTCTGGTACCGAGAAAAAGACTGTGATAATGAATCAGCGAAAAAATTATGATAATAGCTACTGCCAGTGTGGTAATGGGTGATATGGTGAGAATATTGACCCCCAAAAAAGGAACGATAAATTCTGGGTTAAAAGAGGCTGGCAGCGCGAGAAAAAAATAAGTCGCAAAGGCAATAGAAGCTGCTGCAATAGGAGCAGAAAATCCTACGATCAAAGAGATCCAGCCGGAAAGGAACCCCATTCCTTTGCCAAGGCTTTCCCGTAAAAACACGTATTCCCCACCTGCCCTGGGGAACATGGCCCCCAGCTCCCCGTAACAAAGGGCCCCACACAGGGCAAATATGCCCCCAACAAGCCAGCAAAGGAGCATAGTTTGAGGGTTGCCAAGCTCTGCTATAATGAAACCGGACGTGGTGAATATGCCCGTCCCTACCATGTTGGCAATCACCAAGATAGATGCGGAAAAAAAGCCAATCTCCCTTTTTAGCTCGTTGTTATTCAGTTTATTTTTCAAAGTTTTTCATCAAAAATTTTTTTCCGATTCAGATCATACCAGTAATCTATGGCTAACTTCCGAATATGGGCAAAGTATGAGGGGTTCAGCCCTCCATACTCTCTTAGAGCTGCCTTAATGTCTGTTTTTATTCTATCCACTAATTCCCTTTTTATCTTCAAGGTAAGCTTTTGATCTTTGTAGAGAAAGGTAGCTGCTGGCTGGGGTATCCCGTTAGATATCTTGATAGTTCCTCGGCCCAAGCTTGCCCCCGTGGAGACCTGGAGGCCATCGTTCATGCAGCTCAAGGGAGGACCGGTCCCGGCAAAGGAAACGACTTTCACAGTATCAAAGGGTGCCTCCAGGATCTCCCTCGCCCTGATCCCCATCTTTGCTCCGATGAGTGAATATATGCCTAAGTGCCTGTGAAACTCATTGGTCAAAAGACAGGCCTTCCATTCTTCAAGACCATATTTTTCAATGATCTTTTTCACATATGGACTTACATCTTCCCTGAAGTGCGAGGGATCACCTGGAAAGACTTTTAAGACGACTGAATGGCGGGGACTCAGATGGAGATCCCCGGAATGACCTAAAAGTTTCAAATACGTATTATAAACCCCCTCAGTCTTAAAGGCTGCAAGGGACATCACATCAGAACCATGGGCCGCGGGCACAAACTTGAACAGTGGCGGCCGATTCAGATAGATCACCATCATTTCATCCCACACACAAAAGTGATTCTCAGATAAAAGTTTTTTCACGGTAGGAGACCGATGAATTCCTGCCACCAAACGGGCTGCGGCCGTGCCCATGCTTTCTATTTGTTTGTAAAGCTTCTGGTCAAAGTGAAGTAATTTTTCTTCGGGAAAACTCATGGAATAGATCTTCAAGCCGGAATCAAAAACAAAACGGGCGGAATCTGGATCTCGAGTTGTGTTCCAGCCAGGAAGAGAGTCATTCGGATGTGCTCCATAATAAATGAGACGAGAGATCCTGCCCTTAATTTCCGGACCTAATCTAAGAGCCTCTGCCAGGTTTGTTAGAGGCCCGAGGCAGAGATAAAAGATGTCTTCGTCCAGGGATTTCAATGTTTTCACAATCTCCTCTGACGCCAGGCGGCTCACGATTATCTTGTTAGCAGCCACATTAATTTCAGGCCATTTCAGATCCTCGGACCATAAGCGCCATGGAGGAGCCGGTTTCCCCAAAACCTTCCCTTTGGCGATCTTGATATCTTCCCGTTCAAGATACCTCAACAGCGTTTCCAGGTTTTGGCATCCGACCTGAGGGGATGCCGCTCCATCTGAGGTGACGATCAGGGGGATATCGACCATATCTGAGTTAAGGAGCATGGCAATTGCCCGTATGTCATCTAATGCCATGTCTGTATCAACGAGGACCGAGATTCTGTAGGTGTGAGCATGCGCAAAATGGGCGATGAAGCAGAAAAACAACAGGACGCACAGGGGTACGAGGGGTACGCATCTTTTTCGGATCATCCTTGACCTCATACAATTTCGTTAGTGTATTTGCCATGATCGCTGTATTGAGTCAAATGAACCTGCCCCGCAGCTTTCAGGAGGATAGCTTTGTCCAAGGGAAGCCGGAATAACTGTGTGGGTGTTACGGCGCACGCCACAAATGGCACAAGGCGAACGACTGCCCGTTGAGCCTTAGGGCTCGCCCAAGAATAACTTCCCATTTTCGCATCTCAGCTTCAGGCCACCTTTGCCCGATACTCATTCACAAAATCCGCGAAATAGCCTGCTATTCCTGTGGTTTTGCTTGTTCGTATCGACCAAATCTAACCCAAATCTGAGCGCGAATTCTGCGAAGTTATTCTTGGGCGAGCCCTTACGCCTGCGTTATGTCATCACTTCACTTTGAAGGTGAAACAGGTGTTATACCGATACTTGTCACATTCTTCAGTATTCGGATAAGGGACCTCGTGTATGACATTTACCACCCAATCTCCATTTTCCAGTATCTTGATTCGGGCTACACCCTTCTCATCGGTCCTGGTTGTCAAGGCGAACGTATTTGGCTGGTCTGAAAAGCCTGCGTAAGTAGCGCGCACATCAACGGAAGAAAGGGGTTCTCCATCATAAAGCACTTTTACTGGAAAGATTTCACCCTTTGTTAACTCTCTCGTATCTGTGAGGGGGATAATCTCCAGCGTATCGCCCATCGCTTGATCCGGCATTTTCGCCTTTTGGCCCGCACTAATAAAGGCCTTGGCCCGAATGTCATAACGGAAGCAGAAAACCACATTGTCCAACCCTGTTTTGGGCGCCAGTTTATATCCATCAGCCGTTTTGCTGAGAAACCCGGGGTGGATATCTGCCAGTATGGGGTATACGCCCTCTCCTGTAGGGACAAATTCAAATTCAGTTGGGGAGGTCTGCTTGAGAGGGATCTTCGCACCTTTAGAGTCTATGGCATACACCTGGTTCAGGAAGCCTTCCTTAATCACCTCATCTCTGGGGTATTTATGTCCCCAGCCGATCTCAATCCGAACGGACTGCCCGACATTGGCTTGATCATTATCGATGTTCAGCCACAAGCAGTGAGCATTGACAATGGAGCCCGTGAACAATAACGGTAAAAGCAATAAAAACAGAAACATGTTCCTCATTATAGGGTACCTCCCTCACCGTATTCATATTAATGAGATTCCCCGAAGGCGCTTTTCTCACATCACCTTCGGGGGATTTCACTTGAAAATCTCTCGTGCTGTTATTTTAGCTGTTCCTGGTGTCGTTTCATGGCCGACTGATAGGGCTTCCCTTCCAGGAAGCGTCCGATGAGCAACAGGCCCATGAATCTTTCCTTGTTTTTTGAAAGCTTTTGCCCCATATCAGCCACGGTTCCGCGCAGAATGCGCTCTCGGTCGGGGTACCCGGCCCAATAAACCACAGCACACGGCATATCCGGCGGAAGCACTTCCCCGAGGGCTGCAAACAGCTTGCTCGGCTCCCCCAGGGCCATGTACAGGATCATAGTGGTCGGGTACTTGCCCAGGTCTTTTAGAATCTGGCGGTCTTTCATGTCACGATCCATTAAGAAAAAGGGCGTTGTCTGCATCACAAAACGCGTGTCATAGGCTGGGATGGTGCTTTTTCCCAAGGCGGCCATGGCTGCTGCATCGCAACCCATGCCCGGAATAATGACTACATCCTGCGGATCGAACTGTTCTACATACCAGTGGCTGGGGCCAAAAAGGCAGGGATTCCCAGAATCGAGCAAACCCACGTCTTTTCCCTCGACCAAAAGACGCTTGATCTTCTCCACTCGCTCATCCCTTATCCGAAAGCGTTCTACCTTGAATTCGGCCATCTCTTCCTTGCTCAGTTTCCGATAGCTTTTCCCCTTGTAGTCCCAAAACCCTTTCCAAGGATCGAACAGAATGGACTTGTTGCCGATGTACTCCTGAAAGAGCTTCACATGCTTGTCAGAGGCTAGAATAACGTCCATCCGTTTGATCGTATCCAGGGCTTGCAGTGTCGCCATCTGGGACCCGGCCGGACCGGTTCCGATGACATAGAAGTGGCCGCGGCCCCAGGCTGCAGCCTGTGACGGCCAGAGCCATGTGGTCGCAGCCATGACGACCGCAAAAAGCAGAACGATCTGCCTTATTTGCTTCATAGATTTACCTCCCTAAAAACTTACCTTACCAAGAATACCAGCGGTAATTCCCGGCATGGGATAACCGGCACGCAGTTCATACTCTTGGTCAGTGACATTATTGACATAGCCCTTCAGCGTAAAGTCGCAATGCGTAAGATTGAAAGTATGTTGCGCACCCACGTTAACCGTTATAACGTCATCTAGTATTCTTTCCTTCTTACTCTCACGCTCATCTATGTATTGCGAGTTAAGCGTTACCACGCCCCCTTCCCAGAGCTTGTAATTGAGCCCCAGAGTCACCGTATTTCTGGGTTGGTTTTGCATAAAATAGTGAGTTTCGTCACTATCAAAAGGGTGATCTTCTGCAGACCAGTTCTTCCATGCATAGGTGATATAGCCGCTCAGATCATGAGTAAAGCTCCTTGTCAGCTCCAGTTCGACGCCATAAAGCTCCACATCGATGTTATATACTTGAGCACTCGGCGCACCAGTGATATAATTATGTTGTTGATAATCACTGATATCAGTGTAATAAGTAGCTGCTCTAAACTTTGTGTCAAACCATACCTCTTTCAATAAGCCCACCTCATATGTCCAGGATGTCTCGGTTTCAAATTCCGGATTTGCCGCCATGTATGCTTCTGTGGACGCACCCTGCGCCCATCTCCAAAGGTCTCAGATTCAAGGCGTGCGCATTTCACGACTGACAGCAGCATACAGGGTTAGGCTTGGATCAAATTCATAGTCC
>DAOVEU010000317.1:0-3409 GCA_030668805.1 Desulfobacterales bacterium | reverse complement strand
TACGCGAGTATATACGGCCACGCCTAAGAAACCGAATTCAGCTTTGAGAAAGGTGGCCAGGGTTCGTTTGACCAACGGTATGGAGGTGACCACCTATATTCCTGGCGTGGGGCACAACCTTCAGGAGCATTCGGTTGTACTCGTTCGAGGGGGGCGGGTCAAGGATTTGCCCGGGGTCCGCTATCACATAGTCCGGGGCACGCTCGATTCTGTGGGTGTTCAGGACCGAAAACAAGGCCGATCAAGATATGGCACCAAAAGACCAAAGTGAATCGTTGAAGAAAGTGAGCTAAAATGCCTAAAGTGCCTAAAGTGAGCTAAAGTTTAGGATTTGAAGAAACTTCTTGTAAAGATTGGTTTTCTTCCTTTAACTTTAGGCACTTTAGTTCACTTTAGCTCACTTTAGGCACTCGATTAATGAATCATGAATCGGACAAGGAATAACAAATAACAAATAACGAAACACCAGGAGCCACATATGGCAAGAAGACGAGAGATATCCAAACGATCTATTATGCCTGACCCAAAGTATAAGAGTAAGTTGGTATCGAAGTTTATCAACTGTCTGATGAAGGGTGGGAAGAAGAGTGTGGCAGAATCGATATTGTACGATGCCTTTGGGATAATGGAAAGGAGAACAAAGGAGCCGCCCCTGAAGGTTTTTGAAAAGGCTATGGGGAATGCCAAACCCCGCATTGAGGTCAAATCGCGTCGCGTAGGCGGCTCGACTTATCAGGTGCCTGTGGAGGTTCGAGCAACCCGCCAGACCGCACTAGGAATTAGGTGGCTGATTTCCTTTGCACGAAAGCGTTCAGAAAAAAGTATGTCGGAAAAACTGGCTGCTGAGCTGATGGATGCTGCCAATCAGCGGGGTACAACCATTAAGAAAAGAGAAGACACGCACAGAATGGCTGAGGCCAACAAGGCCTTTGCGCACTACAGATGGTAACACCACACATGCCGCGATCGGTTCCAATACATAAAGCCAGAAACATTGGCATCGTTGCCCATATTGATGCTGGGAAAACTACAACCACTGAAAGGATCTTGTATTATGCGGGGGTATCCCACAAGATGGGTGAGGTGGATCAGGGATCTGCCGTGATGGACTGGATGGAACAGGAGCAAGAGCGGGGAATCACCATCACGTCGGCTGCTACGACCTGTTTGTGGAAGGATTATCGGGTCAACATCATTGACACGCCCGGGCACGTGGATTTCACAATAGAAGTAGAAAGGTGCCTCAGGGTCCTGGATGGCGTCATTGCAGTCTTCTGTGCAGTTGGAGGGGTGGAGCCACAGTCGGAAACAGTCTGGCGCCAAGCCGATCGGTATCGTGTTCCGCGGATTGCCTTCATCAACAAAATGGACAGGGTAGGAGCCGTCATGGACCGCTGTGTGGAGATGATGCGGGCTATGCTGAAGGCTGAACCTGTCGTTCTCCAGATGCCCGTGGGGCGCGAGGAGGATTTTGTAGGCGTTGTTGATTTGATTTCGATGAAAGCTATACTTTATGATGACGTAGACCTGGGGGTTGATTTTAAAGAGGCGGACATTCCGCCATCGCTTCGAAAGGAGGCCGAAGGGCGACGCGTTGAGCTTCTGGAGTCAATGGCGGATGTTGATGAATCGATCATGGAACGCTACATTGACGGGGAACCGATTTTATCTGATCAACTGATAGGAGCTATCAGGGAGGCAACCCTTTCGCTGAAGCGGATACCGGTTTTGTGTGGGGCTGCCTTCAAGAATAAGGGGGTGCAACCCCTGCTGGATGCCGTAATTAGATACCTCCCCTCTCCTGCAGATATTCCGCCCGTGTCCGGCATGGACCTGAAGGGCAAGGAGGCGCTACGGCCGGCAGATGATTCTGTGCCGTGTTCGGCCTTGGCCTTTAAGTTGATGACCGATCCGTACGTGGGACATTTAACTTTTTTACGTATATATTCCGGGCTGTTAAAGTCTGGGGATACAGTACTTAATGCGACCAAAGGAACTAGGGAAAAAATCGGAAGGCTCGTTAAAATGCATGCCAACAAGCGGGAGGAGATCAGGGAGGTCTATGCAGGAGATATTGTTGCAGCAATAGGTCTCAGGAATACGACCACGGGTGACACGCTCTGTGAACCGACAAGCCCTATCCTCCTGGAATCGATGGCCATGCCGAAGCCTGTAATGTCAGTAGCCATTGAGCCGAAGACAAAGGATGACCACAAGAAACTGGGCACAGGTCTCAGCAAGGTTGCTATGGAGGATCCGTCTTTTAAGGTCTCCTTTGATGAGGAGACTGGCCAGACCTTGATTTCGGGTATGGGGGAACTTCATCTGGAGATTATTGTGGATCGTCTGCTAAGGGAGTTCAAGGTTGACGCAGTCGTTGGTAAACCCCATGTGGCTTACCGAGAGACCGTTTCCAGCCCATCAGAGGGGGAAGGCAGGTTTGTGCGCCAGTCAGGTGGCCGCGGCCAGTATGGCCACGTTAAGCTTCGCGTGGAGCCTGGGGAGCGTGGCCAGGGTGTTGTATTTGAGAACAAGGTTGTGGGCGGAGTAATCCCCAAGGAATATATTAGGTCGGTTGAGAGGGGAGTTAGGGAGGCGGCCGCCAGTGGCGTACTTGCGGGATATTCCATGGTGGACTTAAAGGTTACGATATTTGATGGATCATATCATGAAGTGGATTCTTCGGAAAGGGCCTTCCATATTGCAGGGTCCATTGGATTTAAATCGGCAGCCGAAAAGGCAGGGCCGTTATTTCTGGAACCCTTTATGGCATTGGACGTAGTGGCTCCGGAAGGTTTTATCGGAGATGTGATTGCTGACTTGAACGGCCGACGTGCTAAGATTCAGGTGGTAGATATCCAGAACGGGGTTCGGATGGTGAACGCTCGGGTGCCTTTAGCTGAGATGTTCGGCTATGCTACGGATCTGAGGTCCATGACCCAGGGCCGGGCAACTTATACGATGCAGTTTTCTGGTTACGAGCCAGTTCCGCAATCGATTGCCCGGACTATTAAGGAAAAAGGGATGTAGAGGGAATATTGGAGTATTGGAGTACTGGAGTGATGGGTCAGCACTCCGTACGCATGGCATAAATTGGTTGCCACTAAACGGCGTATAATTTCCCGCCGCAGGCGGATAGAGATTCGGAAACGTCAATCGTAGGGGGGTACCAAGATGGCTAAGAAGAAGTTTGAGCGTGTGAAGCCGCATGTGAATGTAGGCACTATTGGGCATATTGATCATGGGAAGACGACGTTAACGTCTGCGCTCACGAAGCATTTAGCGAAGAAGGGGATGTCGGAGTACATACCGTTTGATGAGATAGATAAGGCTCCGGAGGAGAAGGAGCGAGGGATCACTATTGCGACTGCGCATGTGGAGTATGAGACGACCAAGCGTCATTATGCGC
>DAOVEU010000234.1:0-4286 GCA_030668805.1 Desulfobacterales bacterium | reverse complement strand
TACATGCATCGGTGGCCGATTGCAAGGTTGCGCAATTCGCACGACCCGCGCCCGGCATGGATGGTCTTTTTAAGCGTAAGGGTGAGACCTTCAACATCATGCACCTCAACGAACTCCCTGATCCTACTTCAACTTTGCTTGAAGAGGACAACACTGTCCCGATTGACAAGACATCTTTTGGGAATCGACCCGTTACGATGCAAGAGCATGGCCGTGGCGTAGAATATACCAACCTTGCCCAGCAGTTTGGCACGTATGATCTGCGTAATGAACTCCAGGCCGCGCTCAAGAGGCAGATGACCAGGGCACTTGATACTGATTCCGCCACTGCTTTTCAGAGTACGGATGTCAAGATTTGCTTTATCCCTACCTCGTTGACTGGCGGGACCTTTGATGTTGACGGCACTCCAAGCACGCTGGCTACCGCGAACATTACCTTTGACCATATGGGTGTCCTGGCTGATTACTTGGCAGGAGATATCCATTGCCCGCCTTTTGAGGGTGACGACTTTATCATGCTGTCGGCCCGTAAGGCTTTGAGGGGCCTTAAGCAGGATTCTTTGTGGCAGGAAGTCCATAAGTATTTGCAGAAGGGCGACTTGTTTTTCAAGGGTGAGGCCGGGAAAGCTGAGAACATCAGGACTGTCCAGGTAGACAGGGAGGCAGCTTTTTCCAATACAGCAGGTTCGTCCGCTGTGTTAGGTGAGGCAGTTGTGTTCGGTAGCGAGGCTGTGTGCTATGTGGAGACCAGCCCCCCGCAGCTTTATGCTGATCCTAACTTCCAAAGCTCGTTTGGGCATACGAAAGCCATGTGTTGGCAGGGCCTGTACGTATTTTTTAGCTTATGGGACGTGGCCGACGATACGAAGAGCAAAATCATAAGGATAACAAGTAGTTAGGGGCGTTTTGCCTTTGAGTTTGGGACTTGACAGACCATGGGACACCCGCTATAATCAATAAAAATAAGATAGGGGGTGTCCCAAAATGACAAGGGTATGTAAGTGGTGTGGTAAGCCTCTCACAAAAAGGCAAAAAACTTATTGTTCTACTGCCTGTATTGCCCAACACAGGGTAGCGAAAACTAAAGCCAACAAGGTGGCCGGCAAATGTTTAAAATGTGGAGCTCCACTAAAAGGAGGTAAAAAATATTGTTCTTATTCATGTGCGAATAGCTCGCGGCCTCCAAAGGAAAGCAAGAAAGTTACCCGGATATGTAAAGAATGTGGCAAGGAATTCAAGATTTATGGTGGTTCAAATTTAGAAGTAAGGGGCAGGGGCCAGTTTTGTTCTAAACCATGTGCTAATAAGTGGCGAAAGAAACATGCGAAAAGCCTTTTGGTTCTCAGGATATGTAAAAACTGTGGAAAGGAATTTAGGATTCCGCCCGCATGGCTAAAAAGGACTGGGAAAAATACAGGACAATTTTGTAGCAGGGAATGCACAAATCAATACTGGCGAAAGTATGGAGGGCCTAATAGTAGAAGGCACAGAAATCCTGGAGGTACATTCGTTAGTCCAGATGGCTATGTTTTTCAGTATAGCGAGAGAGTGCAGAAAATGGTGCCTCAACATCGCCTCATAATGGAACAAATGATAGGACGACCATTGCTTAAAAATGAAACCGTGCATCACAAAAACGGGGAAAGAGACGACAATCCTCCTGAAAATCTCGAATTGTGGGGAAACAAGCATCCAAGTGGTGTTCGTATTTCAGATGTTTATTCCAAAGATGTAGAGCGCTTAGCATTGGAAAACTATAATCTAAAAAAGCTCTTACAAGAAACAAGAGAAGAACTTGATAATATACAAAAAATTGGAACCATGCCTGACAAGATTTCAACCGTCTCGATGGCTTTGCATTAACCCTCGGTATCCGGATTGCCCGGGTACCGATAACACTGACCGGGGTTGACCCGGAAAGGAGAGTAACAAGATGGCTGAACATTATGCTTATGGACCAAGGGTGGCACTCGCCCCCCGCTACATCGACGCTGCAAATGAGTTATCCGGTATTGATCTGAATGTCGATGGGGACTGCGCTTTTTTCAATATCCCGTTTAAATGCCAGGTAGTCTATGCGGGTTGCATAGTCACTACGATTGTCGCCTCAGACTCAGCCCCGATAAAGTTTGACAAGAGGCCTACTGCCGGTAGCGACGATGCCAGGACCGACGGCACTCTCGGTCACGTTATTATCCCGACTGGTAATTTGGGCAAGTGCTATTATGACCGTGTGGCCGCCGGAGTGGCCGCTGGTATCTTATCGCCAGGGGATGAAGTCGTAGTCCAGGTCATGGCCTCTTCCGCTACAGGCAAAGTACAACCCATCCTGGTAGTGGATATGTTGCCGGAGACTATGGCTAACCTGACCGACATGGTTGAGACCGCCTAGACACTAACACTAGAACCTTAACACTCCCTGCCGGACGCTTACCTGACCGGCGGGGAGTTACCACCAACGGAGGTGTAGAATGACCGCTTTAGCTTCTTCAGATGTAACCGTTAGTATCAATCCCTCAGACCGCAACATCCTGGGTCGAATCAAAATGAACGCAGGCACAATCGCTTTCGGCGATGGCGCACTGACCTATCCCTTTGGTGGGATTTCCATGCCCGCTATCGGATCTTTCGGCATGAACAAAGAGATGACCAATTTGCAGATCCTGGATTCTGCTGATGGGCTTATCTACAAATACGACCAAGCGAACAGAAAGATCAGAGTATTCGCCTCGGCCCCTCCGGTTGTTTTCGAGGAGACCGTGACCGTAACGGATGATGTGGGTACTCTCAGATATCCGGCTGCATTCATTATGTACGTCGGATCAGGCAATGCCGGATACAAGGTAATTCCCGGTGGGCTGGTTCCTGTTACAGGCACGGTCGCTGTCAGCACCTTTGCCGCAGGAGTGAGGCCTACACTGACATTCCTAGCGGGTGATAGCGTGACGTCCTGCAACGTCACATACGTTACGCAAGCATGGAAAGAGATATTTGACAATATCGTTTATGCCAAGATGACCGCAGGGGCGCTCGTAACCGGCCATGCCGACCTTACATTTACGGCGGGGACACCTGATACGGTAGACCTTGGTGAACTCGCAGTAGCGATTCAGACCATCATGTGGGACGATGACGGTACATACAAGGCATGCGATGCCCTTTATCTCGGGGCAGACCCGGCAACCACTGAATGCGCTGTTGATTTTTCCAATGCCAGCGGCGACACAAGACTGAGCTTCAAGGAAGAGGATACCGTGGATGCCGCAACGGATTCAATCTATTGCACCTACATCCGGAAACCCGCTTCCGGTTTTATCGCTGACCGTTTTATCGAAGAAGATGACTTGGTACCATCTACAGATGTCGTCACCCTGTCTTCAGGCAAGACGTGCTCCAATGCTTTGCTTTATGGAACGGCAGGTGATTTTCCCGGGCCGACCACGAAATTTGCCAACCTTATCCGTTCTGCCGGTACGCTTGGTACAGCGGCTACACTGATACAAGCTACGAAGCTACGTATTCATGAAAATACATTTACCTTGGGCTCGGATCATGGCGATGGCGATCATCTGAAGCTGAGTTATCTGTATGGCGAGGTTAACGAAATTCCCGGGCTTGTACCGCTGGAAATCATGGACGGTACGATAATCAGCGCCACTACACTGAGAGCCATGGTTTGGGGAAGGTGACGAAAAACTAAAACAAGTGAAGACTGTCCTGCTTCTATTGCTGAGAGCGGGATAGTCTTTCATTGACAGGAGGTAAATATGTCGCAGACTTTAATTACCAAGCATCATGGTGAGGTTACTTTCAGGAAGACATGGGTTGACGCAGGCGGTCGGCATATAGGGGCGCTGATCGGAGGTGGCTATGCTCATCTTTCTGGTATATTGGTGGAGAAGAAGAGGGATCTTCTTGACTTGATTCCTCCTGGGCCAGAACAGGTTGCCGCATGTAATTGGTGGGACAATAAGGACGTCGAACTCACACCGCCCGCCAAACATGTCGTATTCGGTCCGAAAGGTTTTGTGTGGGACGACGGGTCTCCGATAGTTAGCGCGCAAAGTCTCGTGGAAAATTTTCCAAGGGGCAAGGAACTGGACATGATGCTGGAATGGTTTCATGATCAGAAGCAGCAGAAGCTCGCTGCATCAGAGAACGAACAGGCTGATTATGATAAGGCCGTGACTGCGGCTCAAGTGGCTTTAACTGCCAAAAAGAAAGTTGATGTGTTGGCTAAGAGACCACAAGGACGGCCTCGGAAGACGTAATGGCTACTGATAGGG
>DAOVEU010000288.1:0-3686 GCA_030668805.1 Desulfobacterales bacterium | reverse complement strand
CTTGGGCCAGTCCGTGCAGATGTTTCAGTCTTCCAAAAAGCTATCAGGGTTGGTTTTTGGGTGTGCGAAGAGGAGATCCAATCTCTTTTTAATAATTACGCGGGCTTGCTGAAACGTCAACTTGAAAGACACGGTTTTCATTTGGAGGAGGCCACATGCCGCTTGCAGGAGGCCAATGTTTTGACTCAGACCTCTTTGGTTGAAGATCTCCTTGATTCTGAAGAACACCAGATCAATCTGATAGTCTAGGGGATTGCGGATTGCGGATTGCGGATTGCGGATTGCGCATTGCGGATTTGAGAAAAGAGAGATGCAGGAAAGTGACGAAATTATAGCCATTATTGTTTCATCAGTCAAATTACCACCGCCAGAGGCGGTGGCTTGTTTTATTGGTCCTGAAAGGCACCCTGGTTTAGGTGCCTACAGTCCGAAGAGATAACAGGTTACAGATTCTGCAATCGACTTCGTTATGACTCAGGATGGGTGCCATGAACAAACTTGTTTGTCCGTGCCCGTTTTCGACTCGATAATGGAACCTCCAGGTGTCAGAACAACTTGAAAAATGGACATGACCGGAATCATTGAAGTACTAAACCGTTTTTCTTCTTTGTTACTTTATATCGACACCTTTCACATGGACAAACAAGTTTGTCCATGGCACCACACGTATTCACAACACGGTATTGTTAAACCAAAATCGGAAACTTAATCATAATCCATGTTTTATCCTTAACCTTACTATTCCATAATTCCTATAACGGTAGAACCTTCTTATGATACCACTACCAGAGGTAGTGGTATAACCCGATCAATTAAGACATCAAGGCAGGCTAAGTAAAATCCAAAACCGAGTGAGGTAAATAAAATCCAAAATCCAAAATCCAAAATCCCTGCCCGCCAGTCGCCTTCGCCACGCCCGGCATCGCGAGGCTCAGCCGAGGCGGACGGGCTCCAGGCGATGGCAGGCGGGCAAAATCCAAAAAAGGCTGTCGCTCTCAAATACAAACCAGGACAGGACAATGCCCCACAGGTCACGGCAAAGGGCACCGGACTGGTTGCCGAGAAGATCATTGATATCGCACGCAAGCAAGGCATCCCTGTTAAGGATGATCCGGATCTTGTTGAGGTATTATCGAGGCTTGATCTTGAGGAAGAAATACCCCCTGAGCTTTACGTGATTGTGGCGGAACTACTTGCCTTCGTCTATAACCTGAATCGGAAAAAAGCCTCAATGTAGGAAGATTTTTCCCTCACCGGGCAATCATAATCGTTCACCGCAGAGAACGCAGAGAACACAGAGATGATTCTGGTTCCGAGAAAATGAAGCTCCCCAGAGCTTGCTGCAGGGAATCTTCAATCGGAAAAAAGGCTCAAACTAGGAAGGTTTTTCCTTGATCCTGCAAGACAAACCTGAACTTAGCTCCGCTTCGCTCCGCAATTGGTCGAGTGGTCGAGTGGTCATTGGTGAATAGTGAATTTCTCGTTCCCATGCTCTGCGTGGGAACGCATACCATTCGGCGCTCTGCGCCCTTATGTGCCTTATATGATTGCAATATGAATTCATCCTAGGCCTGCCGCGGGCGGATTAGTGCTATATCGGGTTATCCGAAATATCATTCCGCAATCCGCACTCCGCATTCGTCTCATTCCGCATTCCGAAATCCGCACTCCGCCTTGGCATCTTCGTTGCATTGGTATGTAGGCAAAATTGGCATACAGGCAAAAAGGAGGGTTGAGCAGATTGGACGTAGGCATTTATCAGGCTATCAGAGGCAGTCTCATTCAAGGACGTAGATTTGATATTATTACCAACAATCTTGCCAACGTAGGTACCACAGGGTTCAAGAAGGACGTCCTCACTTTTGACCAGGCTCTTCAAGAATACGTGAGAACCGACCTGAGACAAGGTAATGTGAGGCTTACGGGCAACTCGCTCGATATTGCCCTGGAAGGGGATGGATTTTTTAAGATCAAAACTCCCCATGGCATTCGATACACGCGAAACGGAAACTTTTGCCTGAATGCCAACGGTCTGCTTGTCACGCAAAACGGTGACCCAGTGTTGGGCGAAAATGGGCCTATTGTCATAGAGGGCGACGATATCGCCATCGATACCCATGGGCGAATAACGGCAGATGAAACAGTGGTGGATACCCTGTCGGTTGCCAAATTTGCCCGACCTGAGCGCCTCCAGAAAGAAGGCCTATCGTATTGCATCTACAATGGTGATGAAAAAGAAATTGTGAGACCGGAAAATGTCCTTGTCAGGCAGGGATATCTTGAGGAGTCGAATGTGATGGTTGTGGAGGAGATGTCAAGGATGATCGAAACCCTCCGGACTTATGAATCTTACCAAAAAGTCATTCAGATATTTGACGAGACGAGCCACAAAGCGATCAATGAGGTGGGGAGAGTACAATAGTAAAGAAGTGTCTAAAGTGCCTAAAGTGAACTAAAGTGCCTAAAGCTAAGGTATTCTATCTGTTCTAAATTGTTCTTGCCGAAGGCAAGTTCCACAACCCTGGCCCAGACCTGTTTTGAAATGCTGAAGATTACAACACCCAATCTTGAAATATTAGACTCCTGCATTGTATTGCATACATGTCGCACCAGGGCGGGCTTTAGGTCACTTTAGGCACTTTAGGCACTTTAGATCACTCCAAATTGAATACGGCAAAAGATTTTCTGCCAGAAAAAAACGCGAATTTCACAAGTAACGAACTAAATAAGGAGACAAAAAGATGTTAAGAGGATTATGGACAGCCGCTACGGGCATGGCCGCCCAGCAATTAAACGTTGATGTTATTGCAAACAACCTGGCCAATGTGAATACGGCGGGTTTTAAGAAAAGTCGTGCAGATTTTCAGGACCTTATGTACCAGACCCTCCGTCTGCCAGGTGCCATGACTGCTGCAGGAACCCAGGTTCCAACGGGCATCCAGGTCGGCATGGGCTCAAAACCGATGGGCGTGCAGAAGGTATTCTCCCAGGGTGATTACAACCAGACAGACAATGAACTTGATCTGGCAATTGAAGGGAAAGGCTTTTTCAAGGTAGTGAGCAATGATGAAGAAGTGTACACCCGGGCTGGTAATTTCAAGATAGACAGTGAGGGCTATATTTGTACCACTGCGGGGGACAGACTCCAGCCGGAATTTAGTGTCCCCACGGAAGCAACGAATATTTCCATAGATTCTGCCGGCAAGCTTACGTGCTTCGGTCCAGACTCAAGTGAGATCGACTCAACGGACATCATGTTGTACAAATTTGTAAACCCTGCCGGCCTATATAGCATGGGACGAAACCTTTATCAGCCTACGGAAGCCTCCGGGGAAGCTACCGAAGGCATACCGGGTTTGGACGGCTTTGGCACCATTGCACAGGGCTATTTGGAAATGTCCAATGTGAATGTAGTGGAAGAGATGGTCGGAATGATTGTTGCCCAGCGGGCCTATGAGGTAAACTCCAAGGCCATTCAGACGGCAGATAACATGCTCCAGATGGCCAACAATATCAAGAGGTAAAATGAAAAATCTCAATGCTATCCTACTGGCCACAGTCATTGCTATAGCGGCAGTATTTGGCTTTTGTGATGCCTGGGCTGATGTCCGGACACGTATCACGATAAAGGAGGAGGCCTGGATCAAAGGCGAAAAGGTCTATTTGAAGGATATCTCCATCATAAA
>DAOVEU010000378.1:0-2886 GCA_030668805.1 Desulfobacterales bacterium | reverse complement strand
TGCCTCGTTACATCTTTTGGCATCACGCTCCATCAAAGAAGATAGAGCAATCAGGGCGATGCGAGTTGCTGGTTGCGACCGGGTTCCAGGTCTATTTTCATCAGATTCATCTCCAACCCGCAACAGATCTTTTTCATATCTTCGGATTGCCTGTGCTACTTCATATCCGCTCATACCTGGCATGTGGATGTCGATGATACATGCATGAAATGGATTCCCTGTTCCTATGGTCATTTCCAGGGTTGGTATAACTTCAACGCCATTTCTCAAGGCAACGACATGAATCCCAGGCTGCTCTAAAATGAGCGTTAATATATCCAGGTTGGTCTGGTTATCGTCAACAATCAGGACCTTCTTGCCGGTGAGCGAAACAGGGGTAAATCTCCCAACATATTTTTCTTCAGGTTTTTCAAACCATGCCGTAAAGTGAAAAATGCTCCCGGGACCATGGGATTGTTGATTGTTGATTGTTGATTGACGATTGCCTGGCGGAGGTTGAAAATTGTCCTCGGCCTTGAGTTTGTCTTTGGGTTTGTCTTTTAATCGACAATCATCAATCGGCAATCGACAATCCAAAGGGCTTTCCGCCCACACATCGCCACCCATAAGCTCTGAAATTTTCTTGCATATAGATAGACCAAGACCTGTACCTCCGTACTTTCTGGTAATTGAACCATCAACCTGCTGAAAGGGCGAGAATATGGTGAATAACTTGTCCTCCGGGATGCCAATGCCCGTATCCCTCACTGCTGCATGTAGTTTTATGCGGTCGTCCTTTTCCTCTTCAACATCAAGAGAGAGCTCAATCTCTCCGGACTCTGTAAACTTGAAAGCATTGCCCATCAGATTGGTCAGGACCTGCCTAAACCGTCCTGGATCTCCTTTTACATGTGAAGGGAGGTTATCCCCAATGCGGCATAGGATCTCAACCGGTTTTGATCCAACCCTGGGACGGATCAACTCACAGACATCATAGGCAAGGAGCTCCGGATCAAAGTCTATATCCTCAAAATCCAACTCTCCAGCCTCTATCTTGGAAAAATCAAGGATATCATTAATCAAGGAAAGTAAGGCCGCTCCGCTCCTCTTAATCGTCCTTGAATAATCAATCTGGTCTTTATCCAGACTGGTATCAAGCAGCATGTCGGTAAAACCTATGACTGCATTCATGGGTGTACGGATCTCGTGACTCATGTTGGCAAGGAACTGGCTCTTGACTCTGCTGGAGGTCTCGGCAAACTCCCGCGCCTTTTGCAACTCAACCACTGTCTGCTCCATCTCCTGATTGGTCTTTGAAAGCTCGGCTGTACGCATTGACACCTGCTCTTCAAGATGTTCACTATGCTCTTTAAGCTTTTTGTCGCGTACCTGAATTTTTTCCAACATCTTATTGAAACCATCAATAAGGCTGCCCACTTCGTCATGAGTCTTCTTCTTCGCCCGGATCGAGTAGTCTTTCTCTTCTGAGACGCGTTTCATCATCTGCGTCAGTGACAGTATCGGCTCGGAAATTATACGCTGGAGCCTTGACGACAGCAGATAAGCCGCAAGCATGGATACCAGCATGATTATACCGCCGGCACCAGCGTATAGCTTCAGACGCGAATACAGGGCCTGCAAGTCAGACCGTATGAAAATCGTGCCTATGGTTTGGCCGTCCAGAACGATGCTATGGAACACCTCCAAAAAATCTTTCTGGAAATAGTGACCATCGCCTTTCCCTTTCAATGCTTCCACCTGGTGAAACCCATTGCATTCAGGCGAGGAGGAATCCCTATCCAATCCGGCATTAAGATATCCGGCAAAAAGCTCGCCTTCCGTGTTGTGAATACAGGCGCAGACTACGTGCGGATTGACCCTCAGTGCCGTCAGGGCCTTTTCTGCAAATTCCCGGTCATTGAAAGACAGTGCGCCTATGCAGTTGGAACCGATGACTTCTGCCAGCATTGACAGATCATTTACCATCGCCCGCCGGAACGTGATCATGTCATTAATTATGAATGATACAGAGGATAGAGTTAACACGATAATGCTTGTCAGCATCATCATCATCGTAAGCTTGCGCTTGATGGAGATATCACGGAAGCGTTTCACTCTATTCCTTCTCTCTGGAATCGTCCCTGACGATCCTGCTCACGCAGAGTAGCATGGAGCTTATTTCCAGTCCGGCCTTCCGGGCTGCGTCAACATTGATCTCCATCCGGATCTTATTCTCTACCGTGACGAAATTGATAATTCCCCCAACCTCGGCAAAGTTTTTCACTTCGCCGACTGTTAACACATGCAACCCTTTGAGATTATCAAAGATTTGTGCCAGATATTTTCTTTTTGATGCACTGATGAAAAGGATATGGCATCCTTGCAAATCCTCAATCCGTGCAGATCTCTTGATCACCACTCTCCTTCCCCTCACGTCTTTGTCCTTGATCGACCCTAGAGCCACATCCAACGGCTCCTCGCCGAGAATACCGACAGTAAAAGGGGCGTGGGTGTCCACGAATGATTCAGCAGGCCATTCCACGAACTTGGCAATGCGATAAAGGAATGCGGCCTTGACCAGATACTCGCGGGACAAGCGATCTTTTGCTTGCACGTTCGGTGCAAGGCTCGCCACAACAAACACCGCTGTTATGGCGATCAGCCTGGGGTAACGGTTCACTAAAAGCGCCATGTGATTTTCCCGTAAACGCTGCGCTCGACCTCAGTGGGATAAGTATCGAGTATCTCCGGCTTGAACTCCAGACGGTGGCTGTCGATTAGATTCTGGCCCACGACGGATAGTTCAATGTCCTTGTGCAGCTTCCAACCCAGGCGTGCGTCAAGGGTAATGTAACTCCCCACGTCTTGACTGGGGAGGTTATCCACATAACGTACCCACAAATCAAA
>DAOVEU010000129.1:0-6003 GCA_030668805.1 Desulfobacterales bacterium | reverse complement strand
AGTCGATACCGGTTTCCTTTGCCCAGGATGGCCAGTGTTTTTTGTTCGGCATTGAGGGGTGAGAATTGGTGAGAATTGAATTGGAGAATTGGGGTCGGACCATGCCAAGTAGCAGACATCACAACACAAAACGTCAGATTTTGTGCCAAATAAGGCTTTAAAATGGCATTTTGGGGGTCAAAATCATCCTTTTAAGAAAAGGGGTTCCACTGGCGAAATCGTTGCTCTGTATGAAATGTTGACATCCGCTTTGATTCTGATGGCAAAGAAGGAACTAGAATCAGAGGTTCCACCTTTTGTTTGGACAGACCAGGAACTTTGGGAACATCGTGCAGAACGTGCATAGTGCCGGATAAATTATTCACATGTTGCGACAAATGCTTCGTCGTGATAACAATCTAGAACAAAGATTATGCGCAAGCTCAGTTATGCAATTTCGGGACGAACGTCCCCATTCTCATTCTCCCCTAAGCCCGATGCGGAAATTTTAGGAGAAGGGCTATGCCAAGGTAGGCAAAGTCGGATCTTAGTGCGGGGTCCAAAGTCGCTACAAAATGCATCCTACCGATGACAGACGTTTTCTATCCAATGAAACGGACGATCCTCTCCATGAGGCCTTTGATCGTAAAATGACTGTCCATGCTATGCCCATGGGCCAATCAGTCCGGCCGGAGGAATTGCCCGGGCTTTGGGCAGATGCAATGTCTGCTGAGAATGGCCTCCCGATACGTTCCATTTACATCCACATCCCTTTTTGTGAGACCCATTGTGTTTTCTGTGGCTTCTATCAGAACGCTTATCGTTCGGATCTGGCCGGGCAATATGTGGACGCCCTTATTCGGGAAATGGAACTTACGGCCAAGGCCCCCTTTATCAATGCCCATCCGTTCCAGGCCGTCTACTTTGGTGGAGGCACACCAACCGCACTTTCTGCTGAATCACTCGCCAGGCTGGTCTCAACCGTGAAAACTCTTTTCCCCCTTGCCAACGATTGTGAAATCACCCTTGAAGGGCGGATCTACAATTTTACCAAAGAAAAGATCCAGGCTGCTTTGAGCGCCGGCGTAAATCGCTCTTCTCTGGGAGTGCAGACTTTCGATACCCAGATCAGAAAACGACTGGGCAGAAGAGACTCAAGGAAGAAGGTGATTGAGACCCTGACTTATCTTCGTGACCTGGCAAAGGCGGTCACCATTATCGATTTGATTTATGGTGTACCAGAACAGTCGCTTGAAATATGGGAGGACGATATCCGGACCTTTCTAGGCCTTGAGCTTGATGGCTGTGACCTTTACCAGTTAAATGTTTTCAAGGGGGGCCTCCTAGAGAAGTCGGTTGCTGCAGGTTCCTTGCCCAGACCGGCCACCCTAAGGGAACAGGCAGACTATTATGTTCGAGGCATAGAGCTAATGCAGGCGGCACACTACCGCCGCCTTTCCATTACCCACTGGGCGCGGACCAGCAGGGAAAGAAGTCTTTACAATTTTTTTTCCCGGGGCCGCAGCGACTGTGTGCCGCTTGGCTCAGGGGCCGGCGGCTGGCTCGGAGACTACTTCTTTTTTGTAGAAGGCCAACTGCAAGATTATTTAAGCGCAATCAAAGCTGGGAGAAAGCCTCTTTCCTTTGGTATGAGGCGCTCCGAAGGGGATTTCCTTTTCAGAGACATTTCCTACCAGATGGAACTCAGCTATTGCGACCTGAAGGCACTCTCCAAGCGCCATGACGTTGATCTTTTAGCCATCTTGGGGCCAATAATCTCGCAGTGGGAAAAAGTAGGTTTGGTCAAGCTTACAGATGACTGCCTTTACCTTACCAGGTCCGGAGAATTTTGGGAGGTCAATCTAGCCCAGATGCTCATAGATCGGCTCCAAGAAGTTCCGTAAGCCTATGGGCGGCTTTTGTTGGGATGGGGTCAGTTACAGAAGCGGGGTCTACACTCTTGACAACCGAATCTTCATCGGCCCGTGGAAGTTGGGGACGTCCATGAAATTATGACATGCGCTCTATTGATAGGTGAAGCAACGTTGTTGACTGTGTTCGAGATGTTTTAGGAAGTGTTCTTGGCCAGTAAATTTGGAAATTATGGCGATGCCAAGCGCAAGGCGCGGGTTTCTAGTAGAGGTTCTAAGGTTCGAAACATCTTAGGCCACCGCTGATCCGAAAACCTTCCGCATGGAGACCATAAAATGAAATATCTGAAAATACAAACACTGGAGAAAGGCTGGCACGATAAGGATGAAATCCTTCTGCATGCTGCCTTCCAATTGCTGGTTGACTTCGTAGAGAAAGAAGATCCAGGCAGGATTGTAGACTGGAATTCCGATGAATCACATAAACATGCGTGGAAAGAAATCCGAGAGCTGTACAAATGGTGGAAGGGAAAACGACCCTCCAGAAAAAGCCCTCTTGATGACAAGAGATTGAAGATACCTCCGATGAAATTCAAAAAGCTTCCCGGATCTGAACTTAGCGAGCTGGTTGAGCCAGACAAAAAGAAATATGCGAAGTACTATCAAGCTCTCAAAAAACACTGGAGACTGGAAAAGAAATGGGAAGAGGACGATCAAGGCAATCTTCACCGACTCGTCGAGATCAGGGGCTTTCTGTGGACATGAAAAACTCTACCACAACTATTTAGGCCGTGAACAGAACGGGCGCGTGTCATAACCATATGAGAAGTGATCCACCCGGTCAGGTGAACGAGACCAGGAGAAGGGGAAAATAATCCCGAATACAGTTTCAATAACGTTGGGGGAAGATGCGGGACGTACTTCACATTTAAAGTTCCTTCCTTCTGTTTGCTAATTGAGCAACTTTAACTTTAAGACTAAAGAACGTCCCTGTGTCCGTCCCTACTGGGCGGGAGAGGGTTCACTCTTGGGTTCTTGTGCAGTCTCATATGGGGAGAAAGTGAGCACAAACTGCCGCTCATCAAAGCAGGTCTTGAAATAGCCGAAAATCCCTGTCCGTCCAAGTAGGTTGAACCTGATTCCAAGCTTGTCAGAAAAGCCCAACGGCGCCGTGAGGCGATGCTTGCCAATTTGGACCTCAAGGTCATGAAGATACACGGGGATAAAGCTGCCGTTCCCTACCTGAACATACACTCTGCGTCCCGTGCGATAGGCCACAAGCCGGTTGGCCACTTGAGCGGTAAACACGCTGTAAGTAGCACCACTGTCAACATAGGCCTCTAATGGGTACCACCTCTGTCCATACCTTATGGCCAAAGTAATAATTGGAACTTCCAAATTCTTCAGTCGCTTGTACCGGTACGTTACAGTAGGCATACAAGTTCCTCTTCCAACGGGATAGACAAAACGAGAGCAATGGCACCAGGGTGTGCCTCTCTCGCCAACTGGTCCGCTTCCTTCTCAGTATCAGCCACAGCCACTACTTTGCCCTCTACCACGGCTATGGCCTTACCACCGTGCTTTTGCACCAACTCTTCGAAATGGGCGGCATACCAGCTGTCCATTTGTTCCAAATCGAACTCTTGTTGCTCTTTCATCCCTTGTTCATCCCCTCTGGTCTGTCCGTAACGAAGGCGAAAAAACATTGAATCACGACGATCAAACATCTCGACAATCCTATTTTTTACGATATTGGAATAGCGCAACATAGTCAAGGCTTAGGATTGTTCCTGTACATATTGTCCCGAATTTTTGAGGGGTGTGACTGCAAGCCTTGGGTTGCCGGGATTCAGCCAACTGCAAAAATATAAGACTGGGGTCAGCCCTTGACATGGGACAAAAAGCAGGGTCGGGTGACGGCCTTTTTGACTATTGGACACCTTTCTGCACATGCGTCTCTTCTCTGGTCTTGTCCTAAACATAGTTCCGCAGACGAATTTACCGATTTCTGCCCAAGGCTGTTTTCGGTAATTCTCCTCACTGGAAAAGAATGAGGGTCAGGTCTTGAAATATCATTTTATGATGAATCCTATTCTACTATCTTGTTTATATTCCTTCGACGCTTCAGGGTTTTGAGTTTGGTGTCATGAGCTTTTTCGACGAACAGGAGCCCGGACTATGCTCCTGTGATGCCCTTTTAAGGGTTTGTCCTTTGTCCGTTGCTTAGGATCAGGTGGCCCGGCCTCAATGTGGGCCAGCAAAACCGAAATACCGATCAGGCCAGCTTTAAGGTAAAGGCAGAGTCACATGCCCCTGCAGTAGCTCTTTGACAATTGAATATTTAACTCAACAGAGGTCAGGTTCTTTTACTTTTCCTCCTGTCCGTTCCACTTCTTCGGTCTTTGCCGCTTCGTCTTTCTGGGATGTGGAAGGTGTAAGAAAACTGTCTTCGCTCAAACCTGAAACGTCTTCCACCGTTATCTTGAGGTATAGCCTTTATTTGATTCCCTCCAATAGGTTCACAAAATACATCCGGGGCCAGGGTCTACGTCTCATCCTATAGTTAATATAGGCGTGGTGAGACTAAATATCGCCGGTGGCCCCAGACTTCTGTTGAAAAATATATGTGGAAATTGCCCCCACCATATGCCGTGTCACGAAACTCTCCAGAACCATTTCAAAGTTTAGACCTTGTTGCTTCTTTAGGCTTTTCTGTGAGTTACAGAACATGCACACCGAAGCAAGCTAAGGTTTACGTACACCGTGGGTGTTGTTTCAGAGAAATTACTGGTGATCACGAACACGGCAGGGGCAACATTGTCAAAGATCTTTTTCTAAACAAAAGATAATGCAGATTAAAAAGAATTCAATAAGAAATCGGCACGGGTGAACAAGAAAAAAGCCGTGACATTCTTTAAGGCAATATTCGGCCAAGAGTCAAAATAGGGGTCGGGTCTTCATTCTTGACAATGGCGATGAGGATAGGAGAGAAATAGAAAAAGGGCTCAGGCTGATTAACCTAACCCCTTGAAATCATTGGTGCCCCCGGCGTGAATCGAACACGCGGCGCAAGGATTAGGAATCCTTTGCTCTATCCACTGAGCTACGGGGGCTATTTCTATCTTATCTCCACCGCAAGCTGCTGTCCAGGGTATATCTTGCTCCGTGGTGTGAGGTCATTGATGCGGAGAAGTCGTTCCAGTTTCATGTTGTGGCTACGGGCAATTTGATAAGGGCTGTCCCCACGCTTGACCCGGTATGTCTTGGTATCCGCACCGGTTTGCACCGCATCTGTTCCTTTACGGACAACCAGTCGCTGCCCAATGTGTAGATGAGTGGTCTTAAGGTTGTTGAGGCGTATGATTTTCTTGGTGTTTGTGTTGTAGCGCCGGGCCAACAGCCAGAGGGAGTCCCCTCTTTTGACGCGGTGGATAATAGATCCCGATTGACCAGAATCGACAGTTTGCCTCGCCTCTGCGTAGACCGGTCGTCTGCCCCTTGAGGGTATCTTTAGCCTCTGTCCTACCCTGATAAAACCCTGCCTTCTGAGATTATTGGCAGATGCGATGGCACGTACAGTTGTTCGGTAGCGGGCGGCCAGGTACGAAAGCGTCTCTCCCCGCCGGACCCGGTGATAGGCATACAGCCTTTTGGGTGGAGTCCACACAGGGATTTCGTCCAGCCTTGCAACAAGAAGGGCACCGTTGTCCTTCGGTACCTTTAACTCATAAGAGTCAGGAGGCGTTGTCTTGTGACGCAGTTCCGGGTTGAGGTCCTCAAGGCTTTTGTCAGAGATGCCCATTACCTTTGCGATATCTTTGATCCGCATCTGCTTTGAAATCGTGACCTTCTCATACGAGTGCGGTGGGTGAAGACCTTTCAGGTCGAAGCCAAATCTCTCCGGGTCATTTATGATAAAAAGGGCTGCTAAGAAGCGCGGCACGTAACGCGCTGTTTCCCATGGGAGCTTTTCAAAAAGATCCCAAAAGTTGTCCAGGTAGTTGATATTCTGATTTCGTATAACCCTGAGGACCTTTCCCTCTCCGCAGTTGTATCCTGCCAGCACAGTAGTCCAGTCACCAAATATGTTGTGGAGTTCTTTAAGATAGGCAATGGCCGCACGGGTAGACTTGGTAACATCCATCCTTTCATC